>NZ_JBFPJI010000080.1:0-13234 GCF_040838205.1 Bacillus sp. S4 | reverse complement strand
ATATTAAAACAAGTTATCATAAGATGTATTACTTTATGAAAATAATGTTAGGTGGGAAATACATGTTAGAACAATTTCATATACACGCTGATTTAAAACAAAAGCTCTCAGCCCTTCACGAAAAAAACAAACAAGAAGCTGGCGAAAATGCACATTTAATTGGAAAGAAAATATATAAAGCATCTGATAACAGCATTATTGAAGATGCCATTACAGCACTTTTACTTGGTAAAAACATTCTATTAAAAGGACCAACTGGTAGTGGTAAAACAGTACTAGCGGAAACTCTTTCTTCTTTATTCCAAAAACCAATGCATAGCATTAACTGTTCTGTCGACTTAGATGTAGAAGGTATTTTAGGATACAACACATTACAAACAAAAGAGGGTGCATCTGAAGTTACATTCGTTAATGGTCCTCTTATGAAGGCAATGAAGAACGGTCATTTCTTATATATTGATGAAATCAATATGGCAAAACCTGAAACATTACCACTTCTTCATGGTGCGTTAGATTACCGTAAAATGATTACAAACCCATTTACACAAGAAGTTGTATACGGTGATGACGAATATCGCGTAATCGCTGCGATTAACGAAGGTTATGTTGGGACAAGTGAACTAAACGAAGCGTTAAAAAACCGTTTCGTTATTATTGAAGTTCCTTACATTCAAGGTGATACATTAAAAGAACTATTACTATCTGAATCAAAATTAAATGATGTTGCAACAATTGAAAAGTTCGTTGCATTCGCAAGCGATCTTATGCCTTTAGCTCGTGATGGACGCGTAAGTGAAGAAGCAGCTAGTATTCGTGGCATTATCGATGCATGTGATTTAGGTGTATATATTCCTGTTATGCGTGCAATTGAACGTAGTATTATCGCAAAATTAAACGATGAAACAGAACAAATGACTGTCCGTGAATTAGCAGAAAGTTATTTCTTTGAGGGATAATTCATGAGACAAATTTTTAGTGACAAAAAAATTGATGCGTCGCTGTTTCTACAAATGGAAAACTTAATGTATGCTCTTCTAAAAGAAGACGATGCCTATCTTGAGTATGGCTATAAAGCATACTACGACGAAATT
The DNA here is from genome assembly GCF_040838205.1 of Bacillus sp. S4. Taxonomy (NCBI): domain Bacteria; kingdom Bacillati; phylum Bacillota; class Bacilli; order Caryophanales; family Bacillaceae; genus Bacillus; species Bacillus sp. S4. The sequence continues at coordinate 12,143 of NZ_JBFPJI010000080.1, read as the reverse complement.
GAAAAAAAGGTTGTCATTAGTCACTTTTGGGATGATCGAAAAGAAGAGGATACAGTAATCGGATTAAAAAGCGAAGTGTTCTTAAAGGCACTTGGTAATAAACATTACTCGGACATGACTTTAATTCGTTCTTATGCGATTGAATTACAAGAATCGCCTCTAAAAAAGTTTTTAACACAATTATTTGTTCTATTAGAAGATTTACGTGTTGAGGAAATCGTCAAAAATTTACGTCCTGGCACAAAACACATTTTTAAACGCCGAAAAGAAATGTATCGTAATTACTTTGGCTCACAAAATGAAATAAATCGTGTTCGTAACTATCACGGTGACCGTCTATTTTGTCTATGCTATCTTTCATTAACGAGTGATAAATATGAAATGTTTAATAATGAATATTTCGAGCAAATTGAATCAATTTTGCATGAAACATTCCAAGCTCGTAATACGGAAGATATTATGTATATCGTTGAGAAAATTCGCTATCGCTTAGAAGGACTTCTTGAAAGTGATATGGTTAATAATTATTTCGGACATGCCCCGCTTTATTTATCTGTTATTGCAGATGAGAAAGACAGTCGCGCTGAAAAATTAGCAAATGATGATACGCAGCTCCTAGATGACGATGATAACAAAAACAAAATGGATGAAAGCTTCTCGACATGGCACCGTGAAAATAAAAACAATGAAAACGAGAACTTTTTACGCTTTGAATTAGAAAGCGGAACAAAAACAAATATGATGGGTGATACTGCTCGTGAATCAGAAGATGGTGACCAAGCACTTGGTTCTGTACAAGGTACTTCCCAAAAAAGTACACAATCTAACTTTGATGGTGCTGATACAGAGGAAGCAAGAGCGTCTCATGCTTCTAGCCAAAACGACGGTGCATACGGCAAGTATAATGTGGGAGCTTCTCATACATTTAAAGAAGCTCGCAAATCAAATCCTGATGAGAAAAAAGATTACCAAGCTATCAAATCAGTCGTTAATAAAGATGTAAAAGAATTAAAGAAAATCATCGAAAAAACAATTGAAAACAAAACGAATGCAAATAGTGATAAATATTACGGAAGACTTCGTAAGAAATTCCTTCGTATTTATACAGAAAAGCAGCCGCGGATGTTTTATAAAAAAGGACAAGAATCTCAAGAATTAGACGTTGCATTCCAACTATTAGTGGACTGCTCTGGTTCTATGTATAACAAAATGGAAGAAACGAAGAAGAGTGTGGTCCTATTCCATGAAGCTTTAAAATCTTTAAAAATCCCGCACGCTATTAGCGGATTTTGGGAAGATGCTTCTAGTGCTAAACCTGAAGATAAACCGAATGTTATTCATGAAGTTGTTACGTATAAAAACTCAACGTTACCAAATGTCGGTCCAGAAATTATGCAACTTCGCGAAGAAGAAGATAACCGCGACGGGTATATTATTCGCATCGTTTCTGAAAAGCTTGCGAAAAGACCAGAAAAGCATAAATTCTTACTTGTCTTTACAGACGGTGAGCCTTCTGCATTAGACTATCAACAAGACGGTATTTTAGATACACATGAAGCTGTCAAACTCGCTCGTAAAAGTGGTATGGAAGTAATCGGTATCTTCATCGAAGAAGGCGAAGCGAAAGAAGCGACTTATCAACTAATGAAAAACATTTATAACCATCACTTCTTAGTTGCAAATCATGCTGAAGATTTACGCCTGAAGATTAAACCATTGTTGAAGAAACTATTACTGAAGACGATTGAATAGAAAAAACAGGAGCCTTGTCGCTCCTGTTTTTTCTTTCAATCACTTTGTTTCTGGTTGAAACTTGTATGGAATGGATACTTTTAACAATGATTCGAATCCTCCGTCATAGAATGGGAATCGCTCATTTGCAATTTTCCTATCTACCCACTCGATTGCGGAAATTTCTCCTTCATCTTCTGCACTAAGTTCACCTGTTACAACATTTGCTTGGAATGTAAACAATAGCGCATGATTGCCTTGCTTCTCAAAAAACTTCTCATTTATTGCGACAAGTCCACCTGTTACGGTAGTTAAGCCTGTCTCCTCTTTTACTTCCCTTACTAAAGCTTCCTCTAACGTTTCACCTTTTTCAACAGCCCCGCCCGGCAGTGACCAAACGTTTTGTTCTACATTATGTACCATTAATATTTTATCTTTTTCGCTATCGTGTATTAGTGCATATACAACATCAACTCTTTGCATGTTGCTTTTCTCCCTTCCTAAAATAATTAAGAGCCAATTCCTAAGAATCGGCTCTTCCTATTAATTCATCACTAACTCAGCTGCAAGCTTTTTTTTTAACTTCGCAAGCATGTCAGTTGTCATTTTGTCTAAATCGTAGTCTGCTTTAAAGCCCCACTCTTTCATTGCTGCAGTTGCGTCAATAGAGTTTGGCCAGCTATCAGCGATCGTTTGACGAGCTGGGTCTACTGCGTAATCCATTGTAAAGTTCGGGATGTGTTTACGGATTGATGCTGCGATTTGCTCTGGTTCAAAGCTCATTGCTGTAATGTTGAACGCATTTCTATGCACTAGCTTACTTGGATCAGCTTCCATTAATGAAATGATCGCTTGTAAAGCATCAGGCATATACATCATGTCCATGTATGTTCCTTCTGCAATGTATGAGGTGTATGCACCTTTTTTAATCGCCTCATAATAAATTTCAACTGCATAATCAGTTGTTCCGCCTCCTGGAGGAGCTACGTAAGAAATTAAGCCTGGGAAACGTACGCCGCGCGTATCAACACCGAACTTTTGATGATAATAATCACATAGTAATTCTCCTGCTACTTTGTTTACCCCATACATTGTAGTAGGACGTTGAATTGTATCTTGTGGTGTATTATCTTTTGGCGTTGATGGACCAAATGCACCGATAGAACTTGGCGTGAAAAACTTACAGTTTAATTCACGTGCTGCTTCTAATGCATTTACAAGTCCGCCCATATTTAAATTCCAAGCAAATAACGGATTTTTTTCTGCAGTTGCTGAAAGTAAAGCCGCTAAATGAATAATTGTATCTACTTCATTACGCTTTGCAATATCATGTAATTTTTGTCCATCTGTTACATCTAACGTTTCAAATGGACCAGACGTTACCACTTCACTATCTATTTCACGAATATCTGTTGCAATAACATTTGATGCGCCGTATACATCACGAAGTTTCATTACTAGTTCAGAACCAATTTGCCCTAAAGAACCGGTTACTAGAATTTTTTTCATTTTTCCCACTCCTCATTTGCAAGCTATTCACAAGATGTCGTTAATTAAATGATACCCATTTCTTTCCCTACTTTTTCATACTTACGAATTGCTTCATCTAACATTTCTTTCGTATGAGCTGCTGTAGGCATATTTCGAACGCGTCCCATTCCTTTTGCTACGGTTGGGAATACGATAGATTTTGCATATACGCCTTCTTCATTTAGACGTTTACTAAATTCTTGTGTTAATACTTCATCACCAATAATACAAGGTGTAATTGGTGTCTCACTTTCTCCAATGTTAAAGCCAAGTTCTTTTAACCCTTGTTTCAAATAGCGACCATTTTCCCATAAACGATCGTGTAACTCTGTGCTTTCCATTAAAATTTCAATTGATCTCATACAAGCAGCTGCATCAGCTGGTGTTAAAGCTGTTGAGAATAAGAATGGACGTGAACGCACTTTTAACCAATCGATTAAGTTTTGTTTCCCAGCTACATATCCACCAATTACCCCAATTGCTTTTGATAATGTACCGATTTGGAAATCAACTTTATCAGAAAGGCCGAAATGTTTTACAGTACCTGCACCTTTGCCAAGTACCCCTGAACCGTGTGCATCATCTACATATGTCATTAAATCCAGCTCTTCTGCAATTTCAACAATCTCTGGTAATTTTGCAATATCTCCATCCATTGAGAAAACACCGTCTGTAATAACCATTAATTTATTATAAAGACCTGATTCTTTTGCCTCGATTGCTTTTTTGCGTAAATCTTCCATATCAGAATGCTTATAAACGATGATTTTCGCTCTTGATAGACGACTACCATCAATAATAGATGCATGGTTTAATTCATCTGAAAGAATCGCATCATTTTTATCCATAACAGCTGAAATCGCTGCCATATTACAGTTAAATCCTGATTGATAAGCAATTGCTGCTTCTGTATGTTTAAACTTTGCAATTGTTTCTTCTAATTTGATATGCAAATCTAAAGTACCATTAATTGTACGAACAGCTCCTGCTCCAACACCGTACTTATGAATTGCACCAATTGCTGCTTCTTGTAAGCGATTATCAGTCGCTAATCCAAGATAGTTGTTTGAAGATAAGTTAATATATTCTTTTCCGCCAATTGTAATAATCGGTCCATTTGGACTTTCAAGCGGATCAATTACGTTATAAAGCCCCTTTGATTTTAAATCCTCTAAATTTTCTTCTAAAAAGTTTGCAAGTGTTTTACTAGACATTGTGAAGCCTCCCATCGTTCATGTAAGCGAATTATTGTCTTAATAGTTCTAATAATCCCTCTACTAGCTTAACACGTTTTCAGAATTTATTATAGAAAAATAGTTTAAAGAAACCGCTTACAATTTTAGATTATATACGATTCATTACAAGAAATCTATTATTTACTTTTCATATTTGATAGAATGAAAAAAATATTCAAGGGGGCTTCAAACATGGTATTTACAGAATCTGATGTATATAATAACGAATCGTTTTTAGAACAATATATGAAGCGAAGATATCGAGAAAATAGCCCAAACGAAGTACTTGAAAAACCAGCATTCTTTCAGCTCATTGGTGATGTACAAGGAAAACAAATTCTCGATTTAGGTTGTGGTGACGCTAAATTTGGCGAGGAATTATTAGAAAATGGTTGCCACTCTTACACTGGCATTGAAGGCTCCGAGCTCATGTATGAAAAAGCTAGTAAGCACCTAGAAAATAAAAATGGATCTGTTCATTTTATAAACCTCAAAGACTATACCTATCCTCCTTCTACTTTTGATTTAGTAACATCTAGACTCGCCTTACATTATATTGAACATCTTGATATCATTTTTCAAAATGTGTTTCAAACTTTAAAAACAAACGGGACCTTTACCTTTAGCGTTCAACATCCCGTTATTACCTCTTCGTTTGAAAGCTTACAAACAAGTGGTAAAAGAACTAGCTGGCTCGTCGATGATTATTTCAAAACAGGAAAACGAGTTGAGCCGTGGATTGATCAAGAGGTTATTAAATATCATCGGACAACGGAAGAATATTTTACATTATTACAACAAGCCGGATTTACAATTACAAACTTAAAAGAAGCCACACCAAATCGAAACTGTTTTCAGGGAAAAGAAGAATATGAACGTCGCTTACGTATTCCCCTTTTCCTACTATTTTCTTGCGAAAAATAAAAAAAACGATGAATTGCTCATCGTTTTTTTTATTATCTCATCGCCTGAACAGCTTCTTTACGTACACTTCTTCCTCTTCCATGTGGAATACAGAGCGGTGTTCCAAATAACGGATCAGCGCTTATTTGACACTCCATACGGAATACATCACGAACTAACTTTTGATCAACAACTTCTTCTGGTTTACCTTGCGCATATATTTGTTTATCTTGAATAGCTACAATATTGTCTGCATAACGGCATGCCAAGTTCAAATCATGCAATACCATAACAATCGTTCTTTTCTCTGTTTCATTTAATTCGAATAATAAATCTAACACTTCAATTTGGTGAGTCATATCTAAATATGTAGTTGGCTCATCCAGTAAAATAATATCGGTATCTTGTGCAAGGGTCATTGCAATCCAAGCACGTTGACGCTGTCCACCTGAAAGAGCATGAACATCACGCTCAGCAAATTCTGTCATACCCGTTGCCGCAAGCGCTTTTTGTACCATTTCCTCATCTTTTTCGGACCATTGCTTCAGCCATGTTTGATATGGATAACGTCCTTGCTTAACAAGTTGTAATACCGTAAGTCCTTCCGGTGCTTGTGGCCCTTGCGGTAAAATCGCCATTTGACGAGCGATTTGCTTCGTTTGCATACTTTGAATCGCTTGATTATCTAACAAAATGTCACCGGTTGTTGGCTTTAATAATCTAGCTAGTGAACGTAATAAAGTTGATTTCCCACAACCGTTAGAACCGATGAAGATTGTAATTTCCCCTTTTGGAATTTCTAAATTCAGCTCATCAATAATAATTGTTTCACCATACGACAGCGTCAAGCGTTTCGTCTCCAATGCTTTTTGCATATTCATCTCCCTTTATGAATTCCGACTTTTATAAAGTAAATAAATAAAATAAGGTGCACCAATTGCTGATGTAAATACCCCTGCTGGAATTTCAAGTGGTGTGAAAACTGTACGCCCAATTAAATCTGCAGCAAGTACTAAAATTGCACCGATAATCGCCGCAACTGGGAGCAATGCACCGTAGAAAGAGCCAACTAATCTTCGTGAAATATGAGGTGCCATTAAACCGACAAATCCAATTCCTCCTGCGAAAGCGACTGCTCCACCAATTAAAGCTGTACTAAGTAGTAACATGAATACACGTGACTTCGTTAAAGGAACACCGAGTCCTACTGCTATATCATCCCCTAGCTCTTGGGCATTTAAATGTCTAGCCGCTATAAATGATATTACCGTTAAAATGAGAACCCAAGGCGCAAGTACCATAACATTTTGCCATGAAGAACCATAAACAGTACCTGTAATCCATACATTCGCTTGACTCGCTTGATAAATTGGGGCTAACAACATAAATAAAGTCGTTGCCGCTTTCGTTAATGCCCAAAATCCAACACCAATTAAAACAAGACTAATCGGTGATAACCCGTCATTTCTCCATGCAAATAAATATACAAAAAACGCAACAATCGTCGCACCAGCAAAAGCTGCGAGCGGCATATAATGAATGCTTACTGTTAGCGCATTATTTTTATCACTAAATATCGCTAAAAAGAGTACAACTGCAACACTTGCACCACCTGTGATTCCAATGATATCAGGAGAAGCAAGTGGATTTCGAACGAGCCCTTGTAAAATACATCCTGCTACAGCAAGTGCGATTCCTACAAGAATAGCAATTAAAATACGTGGCATACGAAACTTATTTACAACCATATTTGACATCTCATCGCCATTTCCGGTAATCGCTTGCCATACATCATAAGGAGCAATTTTCATATCGCCCATCCCTGCACTGGCAAAAAATAATCCTATTAAAATAGCTAGTAAACTTAATAAGACTAGAATAGCTCGTTTATACATTAAAAACGAGAACCCATCTTTTCCTATACGAAACGGAATATACTTCTTCATTTGCTAAGCCCTCTCTTACGTGCAATATAAATAAAGAATGGGGCTCCGATAAATGCTGTCATAACCCCTACTGGTACTTCTTGTGGCATAATGACATATCTTGCTGCTATATCAGCCAAGATTAGTAGTATTGCACCTAACAAGCCGCTATAGGGTACTCTCCATCTGTGATCAACTCCAACAAGAGATCTAGCAAAATGCGGAGTAACAATTCCAATAAATCCTATTGGGCCAGCAACCGCAACTGAACCACCAGACAACAGTACAATAATAAGTAGTACGAATGATTTCATTAAAATTGTTCGTTGTCCAAGTCCTTTCGCGACGTCTTCTCCCATCATCAATGTATTTACTTTCCCTGCCATCATAAGAGATGCAATCCAACCTACTAATAAATACGGGAATACAGATTGTAAAATTTCTAACTTTCTCCCTTGTACAGATCCAGCAAGCCAAAATAAAACTTCTTCCAGCGCCTTTTCATTTAATACAAGTAACCCTTGTGTTAATGATGAAAACAAAGCACTTATCGCTACACCCGCTAATGTTAACTTGAGCGGGGTTGTCCCTTCTTTTCCTAAAGAACTAGAAGCGAATACTAGTACTGCTGCAACTGTCGTTCCTAAAAAGGCAATCCAAGTGAAAGCTGATAATGATGTAACGGAAAAAATCACAATTGCTACAACTATGAAGAAAGCAGCACCTGAATTTAATCCAATAAAATCTGGAGAAGCAAGTGGGTTCTTTGTTAAAGTTTGCATTAAACAACCCGCTATGGCTAAACTAGCACCAACACTGGCTGCAATTAGTGCCCTTGGTAGACGCACATTTTGAATAATAATATGTTCATTTGAACCATTAAAATGGAAAAAAGCATCTAACGCTAATTTCCAACTCGTATTTGTATATCCGAAAATAATACTTCCCCAAATACAAATAACGACTGCAATGATCCCAACAAATAATCCAATCCATTTTGCTTGATTTGTTTTTAATAACATGCAGCGTTTCCCCTTCAATGTATAATGATACGTTGTTAGTTTATTTCAACTTAATTCGCATTGTCAATAAAACTGATAATCATTTTCAGTGATATATATTGACAACCGAGCAGCAAAGTTTTAATATCATGCTTGCAATTGAAAAATTTTCTCAACATGTAGGGGGTACATAATGAATTTCATGAAAAAGAAATCGTTTACAGTATTTGTATTTCTACTAGCATTTTCACTGCTTTTAAGTGCTTGTGGAAAGTCAAATAACAAAGAAGAAGCAACAAAAGAAGATAATAAAAAAGAAATGATTACGGTTGAACACGCAATGGGTAAAACAGAAGTTCCTGCTAATCCAAAACGTGTCGTTATTTTAACGAATGAAGGAACTGAAGCTTTACTTGAATTAGGTGTGAAACCAGTTGGTGCTGTAAAGTCTTGGACTGGTGATCCGTGGTATCCACATATTAAGGACAAAATGAAAGATGTAAAAGTTGTTGGCGACGAAGGACAAGTTAACGTTGAAACAATTGCTTCTTTAAAACCAGATTTAATTATCGGTAACAAAATGCGTCACGAAAAAGTATATGAGCAACTAAAAGCAATCGCACCTACTGTGTTCTCTGAAACATTACGCGGTGAATGGAAAGATAACTTCAAATTTTATGCGAAAGCATTAAATAAAGAAAAAGAAGGTCAAAAGGTTTTAGCTGATTACGAATCACGTATGAAAGATTTAAAAGGCAAACTTGGCGATAAAGTAAATCAAGAAATTTCTATGGTACGTTTTATGCCTGGTGATGTTCGTATTTATCATGGTGATACATTCTCTGGTGTTATTTTAAAAGAACTTGGATTTAAACGTCCTGGTGATCAAAATAAAAATGATTTTGCAGAACGTAACGTATCTAAAGAGCGTATTTCTGCAATGGATGGTGATGTATTATTCTACTTCACATTCGATAAAGGCAACGAGAAAAAAGGCTCTGAACTAGAAAAAGAATATATAAACGATCCTCTATTTAAAAACTTAAATGCAGTAAAGAATGGAAAAGCATACAAAGTTGACGACGTTATTTGGAATACAGCTGGTGGTGTAATGGCTGCTAACTTACTACTAGATGATATTGAAAAACGCTTTGTTAAATAATTTTATTCTAACCAGCTCCCTCTTTTATGGAGCTGGTTTTTTCATTTCACTGAAGTGTCACATTATTTCATTTTGTATTTTTATTCCCGATATGTTATATTGTAAAAGTAAATATAGTTTATTTTCTCTATATCAGAATAAATATTCTAATCTAAATTTTCTGATTTGTCACTATTTTACTTTCTTTTAGAATTCAATTATTACATTTGAAAACGCTTATTATCTTGTTTTCAGGGAAAAATACGATAACGGTTGAAGAAAAATAGATTTTTTCAGAAATTTTCTTGCTATTTCCATATAATTCTATTGACTTCTAAATATTTTGTGAATTAAAATAATTACATAAATATCCGTTATACAAGATTAGGGGGAAACAAAAATGGATGCAGCTTTAAAATTAGAAAAAGCTGGAGAACAACAATCACCAAAAAAACATCCACCAGGATTATATTTGTTGTTCTTAACAGAAATGTGGGAAAGATTTAGTTATTATGGAATGCGTGGCCTTTTAGTTCTTTATTTAACAACTGCTGCTGTTAGTGGCGGGTTAGGATTTGATAAGGCAGTTGCAGTGCAATTATATGGTACTTTTACAGCGGCAGTATATTTCATGCCAATTATAGGCGGATGGCTAACTGATCATTATATTACAAGACGTCATGCCATTACTCTCGGCGGAATTATTATGGCGATTGGTAACTTTGTACTATTCTCCATGAATACAAAAACAGGACTATTACTTGGATTAGTACTATTAGTTATTGGTAATGGATTCTTTAAACCAAATATTTCTACACTGTTAGGTGAATTGTATGACGAAAATGATTCACGTCGTGACAGTGCATTTACTATCTTCTATATGGGTATTAACGTAGGTGCTTTCTTCGCTCCACTTATTTGTGGATTTTTAGCAGAAGATTTCTTTAAAACAAGCGTTGATGGCGTTATGGTTATGGGATATAAATACGGATTCTTAGCAGCTTGTATCGGTATGATTATTGGCCAAATTGTTTTCAACTTATTAGCTCCTCGCTACCTTGGTACAGCAGGAACAACAGTTGTTGGTAAAAAAACAAAAAATCAATCTGCAACTGAAAAGAAACCTTTAACAAAACAAGAAAAAAATCGCACTTGGGCAATTGTAATTTTAACTTGTTTCGTTGTATTCTTCTGGGCAGGATTTGAACAAGCTGGTAGTTCTTTAACACTTTATACAGATAAATTCGTAGATCGTACAATTTTCGGATGGGAAGTTCCAACATCTTGGTTCCAATCAGTTAACCCAGCATTCATCGTACTACTTGCACCATTCGTATCTATGCTATGGTTAAAACTTTCTAAATCAAAGCGTGGCGATTTAAAAGTACCAACAAAAATGGCATTTGGTATGATTTTACTAGGTATAGGTTACCTTGTTTTAACATTAGCGGTTCTAAAAACTGGAAGTAATGAAGCTGATATAACTGTTAAAGCAAACTTATTATTCATCGTTATCACTTATATGTTCCATACAATTGGCGAACTATTCTTATCACCAATCGGTCTATCAATGGTAAGTGCAATTGCACCTGTTAAATTAGCATCATTACTAATGGGTGTATGGTTAGCTGGTTCAGGTATGGCTAACTGGTTAGCTGGTAAGCTTGCTTCCTTTACACAATCATTAGGCTATCTTGAAGTATTTGCAAGTATCGGTATTATCGTTATCGTCCTAGGATTTGTACTTCTTCTCTGCTCTAAAAAAGTTGCAAGTATGATGGAATAACACAAAAAAGACGCTTCTACAATTAGAAGCGTCTTTTCTATTACATCTCTTCTAAAGCCGTCACATCCACGTGAACGCTCTCTCCTGGATTGGATACGTCATACACTTGAGCACTCCCCTTCTGCTCATCACAGCTCTCAATCCATACGGGGACTCCCTCATATGTAACATCAATTCTACTTGAAGAAGATAATATCTGTTTCACACGTTTTACATCCATTATATTATTCCTCCTTTGGCTTACAACACTCCTTTCTATCTTTTCATATCCCTTCAGAATATATTCCGTCAATTTAGCACTTCAACCGATAGTTTGTTTGTTTCTTTCTCACGCGCTAATATATACGCTCTCAAATCTTCCTATTATTACATCCTTTCCAAATAAAAAAAGACGTATGTTTCACACGTCTTTTTTCCATAATATTCAAAAATTAAGAAAATAATGTTTTTACTACTTCACTTACTTTATCGTTATGAATTTGATAGTACACTTCTAACCCGCGTCTCTCAAAGCGTACTACTTTATTTTGTTTTAATTTCGTTAAATGCTGCGAAACAGTTGATTGCGGAATTTCTAATACCTCTTGTAATTGTGTTACATTACATGTTCCACGCTGCATTAGTTCCATTACTAAACGTAGACGCAATGGATGAGCTAATGCTCTTAACATCTGTACGTCTTCTTCTGAAATACGACAGTCAAATTGGTTTTGGTTCATAAAATTCCCCTCATTTTCGTTTTTTATTTTCTTTATTATTTATTTATATATCTGTTCTTATATTTCCTGTTACGACATAACTTTATCAACCTATAATGCTGAAAAATTTTTCCTCCTTTTATCAGCACACAGTTCAGGAAAAAATCCCTGCTGATTTTGAATATTATACTAT
>NZ_JBFPJI010000079.1:0-13602 GCF_040838205.1 Bacillus sp. S4 | reverse complement strand
TTGTTAAACAGTATACGAAAGATTCTTATTCAATTAATGAATGGATTTCGATGCTGTCTACGATTGGTTTTGTGGAAAAAGCACCCGATTTAATTTTAAATAAGTTATATGCAAACTTATTTAAAAACGTTCGCAATAAGATATTGATCGCGGGTGAAGAGTTTGATATAAGTGGTTGTTATTATAAGAATAACGATATTCCATTTCATTTATCAGAAGCTTCAAAAGATGTATTATACATGTTGTTACTTGATATCAAAGATCAATTAACTTCTAGTGAAATTGAGTGGTTTATTAAAATGTATGATCTTGAGACAGTTGAAAGTCAGGATTCCTTTAATTTAGATGTATCTTTGTCTAATAATGAGAGTAGTAAAGTAACATTTGATTTTTCAAAAGGCGAATATGCTCAACAAAATGTGAAGACAGAACTATTATCGGCAATTGGTAATGATATAAAAGTGATTAAAAAGTCAATCACACGTTGGCGAGCTGCAGAGCATCAATGTGTGGAGTTTGAAGAGATGCAAGGCAATATTGCTAAAGATGTAAGCAAACAAAATCTAGGATACGACGTTGTTAGTGTAACATCGGATAAGATAGAACGTTACATAGAAGTGAAGTCCGTTAAAAGTCGTGGTGCTAAAATATCGATGACCAATAATGAATATACTGCAGCACATATAAATGGTGACAATTATTTTCTTTGTATTATTTATGAGGAGAATAACGACGTAGTGTTTGAATATATTCAGAACCCTTTGGAGAATTTAAAGCTAGAAAAAGTAGTACGTCAATGGGAATGGGCATGTGAAGAATATGAAGGAAATATATTTAAGGTTAGTAGTGATTAGATAAAGCAGGTTAATTTAAGCTAAGTACTTGAATTTTTAGAGTTCATGATTAGAACTTACAACATTGTGAAGAACTCACTGGATTAGAGTTAGTATAGTGACTTAAGAACGAATTCCAAATGGAGGAATTCGTTCTTTTTGTTGAACTAGTGGTATAACGAATGGAATAATAATAATCTTGGTTAAGATATATAAGTTGTATCAAAATATTAATATTGAGAGGGTGTTTTAGCACAATAAAGAGTCAAAAGAAGCCTTTTATATAAGAGATTCATTAGTATAGTTAAGTATCTTCTTTCATTAACCGCTCATTCACAGTAGAAACGAAATTATAAAAGGATCCCTCTTTTATGATGTTAGGGTTGAAACCCTCACTTTCCTTTTTGATAATGGTCTGAACGACATCGCCAAAGCCAATTGTAACCCAGTATTTATGATTATCAATAATTTTCTCCCAGGTTGCGTTTACAAATTTCCCTGTATCATTTCGAACCTCAGATGTTACCACTTTCCATTGAGTAGGATTAAAATTTAAAAGAGATTGAATTACCTCATTAGGAATTTCCCTCTCTACTTTTCTCTTATTAAAGTGCTTCCCATGTAATTTCAATGTTCGTGGATTTTGGAATTTATATTTAATTCTTTCAAAGAGATAATAAGGCCCACCTTGGGCATGAAAACGCGATGTTTTGAATCTGACTCCCCAAAAAATTTCCTCCTAAGTGTAATGTTAATTTATTAATTTAAATTATTATATGATTTTGCTCAATGTGCAATTTCTGATGTTATCCAAAAATCAATTGAGTTATGAAATTATTTGAAGGATTGATAAATTCACCAGCATCTTTAATTAATGAATGTAATATTTGAGAAAACAGGTCTTTTAATGTGAGGAATACCTTTGGTTTTCTTTGGAGCTATGCAATAAGTGTTTGTAAATCTTTTATGAAAGCAATTTCGATTTCAGAGTCAGTCTGTTTGATAACCTTTTTACATTTTTTACAGCACAACAGATTAGTGAATAAGAGTTTCATAAATCTCCATTAATTTGTTAATAACAGATAGCAGTAATTATTATAAAATAATTATCGGATATCTAAATTATACTGGAGGGTTATATATGGGAAACATTTTATTTGAAGATTATCAAAATCACCTTAAAGAAAATATAGAAAAATATGAAAGAGATTATTATTCCACATGTATAAAAATAGATAAATATTGGATTGATGAAAGTTCGTACGATTATAAAGCTACATTTGCAGTAAAAGAAAAAGGTAATAAAAACTATGGTGGAATATACTATGGGATTTTGTTTAATTTTTATAACGGTGAAATTGTTGCGGATGAGAATTTGGAAAGTAAGTATATTCTGTTAGAAGATCTAAAAATATTAAATAGATATAAATCAATCGACAAAGATTCCTTCGCAACGTATAGATCCCTTGAGCAAAATTGGGTTGATTCAAATGACTTTGTTGAAACTGATAGTTACCGTTTTGCCTATGATGGTAATTGTAGTCAGGTTATTGAAATAAGATCAAGATCGAATAGCGATACATTTGAAAAAATACCTAGTGAGCTTGAAGGATACATTAATAATAAAATAATTAGAGGATTTTTATTAGGGATTAAACGAGAAAACCTGAATGAAAGTAGATATAAACTATACTTTGCCTATTCAGGAGAATTTGGTATTTATGCGTATCAAGTAGTAACTTATATACACAATCCTAATGAACCCTTAGAATTTGGATCTTGGGATTACAGAAATACAGAAAACTTATTTCAATCAAACCTATTTTCATCTAGTGATTTAGAAAAAATTTTAAGCTTAATAAATAGATGATTTTTTGTTATAGTATGTTGTTTTTATAGAAATTTACGTGGAAATGAATACGCTCTGTCCCTATTTATTTTTGTAATAAAAGCAGAAGAATTGAATATTTTTTGGGGAAAAGAGCTGTATGTTTGAGAAATCAAAGCACTGCTTTTTCTTTTAGTTAATACTGCAAGGGAAAGAGTCTTATAAACGTAATACCAGGTTTAAAAAATACGGGATTGAACCATAGGCATAATGTCTTGGGGATTTTAGCATAACCTCCACAATCATTAATCCACCTAAGACTACAAAACCAACCTCTAAAATGTTAAAGTAGTAACTTAACGACATTCATTTACACATGCTAAAAGCATTACTATAATCAACATTTCAGGAGGACAAACAATGGCTATAAGTAATAATGATATATTAATTCGAGTAAGATATGCTCTGGATATAAAAGATACAGATATGGTGGAGATATTTAAACTTGGTGGCGTTGAAGTAACAAAAGAAGAAGTGCGAAAGATGCTGACAAAATTAAAAAACAGTTACTATGATGAAGTTGATGATATTGATGTAGTTGAATATGATTACGAAATAAAATGCAATAATGTTATGTTAGAGTCATTTTTGAATGGTTTTATTACTTTTAAAAGAGGAAAACAAGATCCAAAACCAGGGCAATCGGATAGACAAGCGATGTCTTTAAAGAGTAATGGAAGTGTTAATAATCTCGTTCTAAAAAAATTGAAGATAGCACTATCATTAACAAGTGAAGATATGCTTGATATATTAGAAGACGTAGGAGTCATCGTAACAAAAGGAGAATTAAGCGCTCTATTAAGAAAAGAAGGCCATAAGAATTACAAAGAGTGCGGTGATAGATACGCAAGGAATTTCTTAAAGGGATTAGCTGTAAGCTATAGAGGATAAGAAATAAGCATTGTAACATTTATGATAAAGCAGTAAATGATATAATAGGTAGAGTAGGACGTTTGTAGCCTACTCTTTTTTATTGGTAAAAATAATTATGAACGCATACGTTAGGTGATGAAATGGTACATACATATTTAGGTGAGACAATTAATTTTCATATAACTTATAAGAAGAAAAAGTCCGTGCGTCTTTTTGTAGATTCGTATGGAAATGTGGAAGTGCAAGCTCCGAAAGGGACACCTGTTGAATACTTAGTCCAGTTGCTAGAGGAGAAATGGGATTGGATTCAGAAAACACGTAAGGAAATGCAGGAGCGAGCGCTTGGACCACAGGAAAAGGATTATGATCAAGGAGAGGGCTTTCTGTATTTAGGGAGTACGTATCCGATACAGATTTCTCAAGATGCAAGTATTACGCAAGACAATGCAGTTTTTGAAGGGGATAAGCTACACATTTATGTGAATGAGCTTAAGGATGAGAAAATACAACAAGCTTTAAAACGTTTTTACTATAAACAGTGCAAGGCATTAGTAGAAAAGAGTATTAAAGCACATCAAAGCAACTTTAAAACAAAGCCTCGTTCTATTCGTATTACAGATAGTAGTCGTACGTGGGGAACTTGTGATTCAAATCTACAACTAACATTCAATTGGAAGCTAGCGATGGCACCACAGCAGGTAATTGACTATGTAGTTGTTCATGAAATGTGTCATATGGTTCATTTAAATCATGATCGATCTTTTTGGCGTCTTGTTGGGAAGATAATGCCTGATTATAAGGAAATGGAAAACTGGTTAGCGTTATCGAGTTGGAAGATGACGGTGTAGTAATGCGCTTTATATAGGTTGCGATTATTGTAAATATTTGTCGGTAAGTCGATATATTTCAAAAATCGCTGATATATTTGGAGTTGCGGTCAATATATTCAAAAAATCGCTCATATAATCTCATTTACCAGGTAATTATTGAATGAGGAGAAAGTAAAAGTAGATGTCACAGTGGACATCTCCTTTTACGGGTGTAGGAATTATCGTCCAAACTTCACAACGAAATTCCCATCTATTTTCTCCATCTCATATCCACGATACCCCTCCGAAAGTAACGCTTGCTTTTCACTAACATCACTCATCGGAATATCTTTAACATCCGTCCAATCTCTTTCTGTATCCTTACGCAACTCCTTCACAAAAACATACCGCATACTACCACCATACTTCTCCTTCAGCGCAGCAATTTCCATTCTTTGCGCGAACTTATCCTTTAAACTAGGAATGTTGAAAGGTGCAACGGTGCAGCAAACGTAATCGTATTTGCTGTCTTTTTTTTGTAATTCATCCATGATGACTGTGGCTAATATTTTTTGCATACCATTTCCTCGGCAGCTTGGATGAACGTTTGAGATTTCTTGATAGATGACGCGGTGTAGCTGACTTTCTGGTAGACCAATATCAAGCCCTAAATGTTCATCGTCGATAGGAGGGACTAGTAGGGCACGAAATGCGATGAGCTCGTTTTGTATAAAGGCACCGATCATCATTCCGTTTCCTTCTAGAATGTATTGAAATTCTTCTAGCGAGAGTGGTTGTAAACGACCTTTATCTTCTAGCGCTTCAACTACAACGTTTTGTAATGATAAAATTTGTTCCATATGTTCTAAAGATAGTAATGTAACGTGAAATGGATCGTTGTTTTGTTTTAGTGTTCCTTCGTAAAGAATCGTCATGTGTTAGTCCTCCTTTAGCGTACAACGTCTTGAAAGACGGTTAGTTCTTGTAATGTATCTTCGTTTATTTCAATGCCGAGTCCCGGCTTTTCGTTTAAGCGAATAAATGGTACGTCGTAATGTAAGTTTCCGATGTCTTTCGTGAATTTTAATGGTCCTGTCAGCTCGACGCTAGTAATGATTTTTTTTGAGAAAGCGACATGGAATCCTGCGGAAGAGGCAACAGATGATTCGACCATGGATCCAACTTGGCATTCAATGCCTGCCATTTCAGCTTGATGAGCGAGTTTTACAGCTGGATATATGCCGCCGCATTTCATTAGTTTTATATTCACTTTATCAGCTGCGTCTAATTTAATAATTTGGCGCATTTCACGAGAGCCTTTTAATCCTTCATCAATCATAAGTGGAAGATCTGTTTTAGAACGAATATGAGCCATTGCGTCAATATCATCGGCTACAACAGGCTGTTCAATCCAGTCGATGTTTAAATGTCCTAATGAACGAAGTGCTGTTAATGTGTTTGCGCTATTTTTCCAGCCTTGGTTTACATCAACGCGAATCGCGATATCATTTCCTACACGTTCACGTACAGCTTCAATTCGTTTTACATCTTCTTGTACATTTGTACCGACTTTCATTTTGAAAGATTGGTAACCTTTCTTAATCATAGAGGCAGCTTCTTCAGCCATATTTTCGGGACCTGCAATACTTAAGACGTGAGTGACAGGAAATTCTTCATGGTAGCGTCCGCCAATTAATTGATATACAGGTTGATTTAATTTTTTACCCAGTATATCAAAACAAGCGATATCAATCGCAGCTTTCGCAGTAGGAATACCGTAAATTGTATTGTCCATCATATCGTGTATTTTCTCGATATTCATTGGGTTTTGTCCGATAAGAGCAGGAGCTAGTGTATGTTTTAAAACATGGAAAGTACTTTCCCATGATTCACCTGTAACGTGATCATCGGCAACGCCTTCGCCGTAACCGATAATACCTTCATCTGTTTCCATTTTGACGATAATAGAAGGCATATCAGAATAAGAACCATAACTAATAACAAACGGATCGCGAAGCGGTAAACGAATTGCGTAAAGGTGAATAGCTGTAATTTTCATTGAATAAAGACCCCTTCCTGTTTACAATGGTTTTGTACATTTGATATAGTTGACGTTAAATAGTCGTTAATTAATGATAAGGAGTTAGAGAAAATGATGATAAAAATTGCAGTTGTCGGTTCAAAAGAGTTTATGGAGAATCTTTTACCTATTGCTCATAAACTAGAAGAGATAGAGATTGATCCATATATTTACCTTCACCCGGCAGAATCTTCTGAAATATTAAAGCGTTTAAAACCTTGTGATGTTATCTTTTTCTCAGGTGCTTTACCTTATTATATGGCAAAAGAAATAAGAGAACAATTACGAATTCCAAGTACGTACTTACAGCAAGACGAGACAACTGTCGCATCTTCACTCCTTTCTATAATATATCATCAAAGTATCCAACCTCATAAAATTTCAATTGATTTAGTAGATCGTTCGTTTATTACAAATGTGTTCCATGATATCGGTCTGAAAGAAACGCCGCAAGTGATGGATTATGAAAATATGTTATGGAGTAATGATGAAATTAAGAGCATCATTGATTTTCATTTAGCTAAATATCAATCTGGAGAGGTCGATTTAGCTTTAACTAGTATTCACGCTGTCTACGACGAACTTCAAAAAATAGGTATTCCTTCAGAGCGTATGATAGACCCGACGCAATCAATTATACACGGGTTAAAAGATGCAAAAATAAAAGCTGAGTTAGCAAAAAGCCATTCAGCTACTGTTGGTGCTTGTATTATATCCTTTATAGAGTTACAAGAAAGCTCGCTTGAACAATTAAATGTAATTTCAAAAGAATTACGTGGTTCATTTAAACAAGTTGATGAAATGACTTTTATTTTGTATACAACTCGTGGTGATATCGAATCGAGTACAAAAACAAATACAATAGATCGTTTATTTACGAATATAGAAGGAGCGGTATCTATTGGATTTGGTTACGGAAAAACAGTAAATGAAGCGGAACAAAATGCAAAAATCGCTCAAGGTTTCGCAAAAAATAATCCGATAGAGCGCCGCTTTTATATACTAACAAGTGATAAAGAATTATTTGGTCCGTTCCCGAAAGAACAGAGAGTACAAAGTTTAAAAAACGATAATCCTGAATTAATGAAAATAGCGAAGGAAACGAAGCTTAGTCCTGCAAACCTGTCAAAAATTATTCAATTTAGTCAGTCGCATCCATCATTGAAATTTACAGCGGCCGATCTTTCTGAATACTTACAAGTGACTCGGCGATCGACGGAAAGGCTGTTAAAGAAATTAGTTGATTACAGGTATGCCAATATTTGCGGCGAGGAAATGCCCTATCAACAAGGGCGCCCTCGTGCAATATATGAGTTGAATTTACCATTGTATTCGTTTCAAAAATTTTAAGCTTCTAGTTGCGCTTTTTGTTTTTTCAATAGGTCTGCTTTTTCAATATCCGATAGCTTCGTAATTGTGAAGCCAGTTATACCATAAATGATTGAAATAATAGGTACGATGAAATTCAATATAGCATAAGGAGCATATTCGAATGCGCCTACTCCAAGTGTTGCGAGTATAAATACACCACATGTATTCCAAGGTACGAAAACAGAAGTTAATGTTCCACCATCTTCTAATGCTCTGGATAAGTTTTTAGAATGTAGTCCTTTTTCTGTGTACGCATTTGCATACATTCTTGAAGGAACAACAATCGAAATATATTGTTCAGAGCAAGTAAGATTCGTTGCAAAGCAAGATGCGATAGTAGAAGCGATAAGTCCTTTTGATGATGTCGCTAATTTTAAAATTTGATTTACAATTGAGCGAAGAATGCCAGTATGTTCTAGTACTCCTCCGAAAGTCATAGCGACAATTGTCATAGAGACTGTATTCATCATCGAATCTAAGCCACCGCGGTTAAATAGTTCGTCTACTAGCTTGTTTCCAGTGTCTATGACAAATCCAGTTTGGAGTGCACCGACAGATGCTGAGACAGAACCACCTTGAATAAAGACTTGTGATAAAAATCCTAAAATAATACCTACGAGAATAGCTGGTATAGCTGGTACTTTTTTAGCGACCAATACCATAACGACTACGGGTATGATTAATAGGAAAGGCGAGATAACAAAGTTTTGTTGCAATACTTGTAACGTTTGATCGATGCTTTTTGCATCAATATTGTTATCACCGAAGCTTCTTCCTAATAAAGCATAGACGATAAGAGTAATAATTAAACCTGGAATTGTAGTAAATAACATATGACGAATATGTACGAATAAATCTGTATTTGTTAATCCTGCGGCTAAGTTTGTTGTGTCTGAAAGCGGTGACATTTTATCGCCAAAATAAGAGCCTGAAATAATGGCACCAGCAACCATTGGAGCTGGGATTCCCATACTTAGGCCAATTCCCATTCCAGCAACACCAATTGTTCCCATTGTAGACCAAGAGCTACCGATAGCTAATGCAACGATAGAACAAATAATTGTAATTGAAACTAAAAATAGTGATGGAGTTAAAAGTTTTAAGCCGTAATAAATCATAGTTGCGACGATTCCGCCGCCAATCCAAGCACCGATCGTTAAACCTACAAGAATAATGATAACGATAGCGGGTAATGCGAGACGAATTCCTTTATACATCGATTCTTCAATGTCATTCCATTTGTAACCGTATCGCCAAGCGACAATAGAAGCAACGGTTGTACCGATAATAAGTGGGACGTGAGGGCTTTGTTCTAATACAACAATTGTAACCATCATAACTGCAACTGTAATGATAATAGGGATTATTGCTATGCCAAAAGGTATTTCTCTTTTCATAAACTGCCTCCTCATTATGTATGTTTGTATTTTTAGAATTGTCGCAAAATAGACGTTATTAAGTTATAATAACTAAAAACAGATGTAAGCGTCAACATAAAAACAGAAAATATCGAATGTTCTATTTGTATGGATACCTTTATAAGATGAGTTGAAATCGGGTATTAACGGTATTAAAAAATAAATAATTGACTTTTTTCTTAAAATTCAATATGTTCATAAAAACATCTGTTTTTCATAAGTATAATTAATCTGAATGGTTTGTAATTAGGGGAAGGAGAATGAAGCTTTGAAAACATTAGAACTACAAGAGCGTTTAACTGAAATTTTTCAGCATTTACATGAAAACCCTGAAGTAAGCTGGAAGGAATATGAAACGACAGCTTATATTACTAACTTTCTAAAAGAAGAAGGAATTTCATATAAAATATTTGATGATTGCCCTGGCGTGATTGCTGAAATCGGAAGAGGGAATCCAGTTATCGCGATTCGTGCTGATATGGATGCACTATGGCAAGAAGTAGACGGAGAATTTAAAGCGAATCACTCATGCGGCCACGATGCTCATATGACGATTGTGATGGGCCTTATTTTACAATTGAAAAATATGAGATGGGATAGCGGTACTGTTAGATTTATTTTTCAGCCGGCAGAGGAAAAAGGAAATGGTTCCTTAAAGATGGTAGAGAAGGGCGCCGTGGATGATGCTGATTTCTTATTTGGTGTTCATTTAAGACCGATTGAAGAACTGCCTTTGAAACAAGCTGCACCATCTATTCGTCACGGAGCAGCAGGATTTTTAGAAGGGATGATTCATGGAGATGATGCACACGGGGCACGCCCGCATCAAGGTATAAATGCAATTGATGTCATTTCGATGATCAATATTGGATTGAAAAATATATGGTTACCGCCGCAGACGTCTTATTCTGTTAAGATGACGAGATGCCAAGCTGGTGGTGATAATCTAAATATTATTCCAGGTAACGGACATTTTAGTTTAGATGTAAGAGCAGAAAATAACATATTACTAGATGAATTGAAGCGAAAAATAGAGCAAGTAATTCAGTCAGCTGAATCAATGGGATCTAAACTTTCTTATGAGTGGATTGATCTCGCACCAGGAGCTGAAGTGTCAGAAGAAGCTGAGCGTTTCATGCGAAAAGGTATTCTTGAAGTATACGGGGAAGAGGGATGTACTGGACCACTGTATACGACAGGAAGCGATGATTTCCATTACTACACAGTGAAGAGACCGCATTTAAAAGCTGTCATGCTTGGACTAGGGGCGAACTTACAACCTGGATTACACCATCCGTATATGAAGTTTGATCATAGCTGTATAATGGATGGAGTAGAAATATTGAAACAGACTGTATTGAAAGTGCTGGAAGACAGGGGCTAGAAAGCTCCTGTTTTTTGTAGGAATTTGTCGTTAAGTCGATATATTCGATTTTGCGGCGATATAATTTCACGTACCAATTAATTTGATGAAAAATTCTCCTCTAGTACATGGTGTATAATAATAAGTACCATTTGTTAATAGGAGAAAAAAATGAACGAACAATATTACGATGCTGTATTAAATATAAAAACCGTTGGTGAGCAAAAAGGGTTTAATAAATCTATGCACTATCACCGTTATGAACCGACACCGTATAGCGGGTTGGATGAGTTATTGAATCAATATGAAATAAAAAGTAGCGATCGAATTGTAGACTTTGGGTGTGGAAAAGGGAGATTGAATTTTTACATGCATCATAAGTGCGATGCATCAGCGGTTGGAATTGAAATGAATGAAGCGTTTTATAAAGAAGCAATGGAAAACCGTGAGCGTTATGCAAGGAAGGTAAGAAACAGTAAAGATAAAATTCAATTTGAATGTTGTTTAGCACAGGAATATGAGATTGATCCACGTGATAACCGGTTTTATTTCTTCAATCCATTTTCTGTCCAAGTGTTTATGAATGTAGTAAATAACATTTTGCTTTCGGTAGAGGAAATAGAGAGGAAAGTGGATATTATTTTATACTACCCTTCTGAAGATTATATTTTCTTCTTGGAGAATCAGACTGCTTTTGAATTGAAGAGAGAAGTTAGATTACCGGGTGCTTATGATAAGAATGGGAATGAGAGATTTTTAGTTTATACATTAGGATTATAAAAAAAGCAGGTGCCTTGGCACCTGCTTTTGTAAAACTCACGTCTATATAATTAGTTACGGATTAAGTAATCAAATGCGCCTAAAGCTGCATTTGCACCTGAACCCATAGAGATGATGATTTGTTTGTACGGATTATTTGTACAGTCACCAGCACCAAACACTCCTGGTACGTTTGTAGCGCCGTGCTTGTCTGTTACGATTTCACCGCGAACGCGTTCAACTGTTTCGCCTAACCAGTCTGTGTTTGGCACAAGACCGATTTGAACGAATACACCTTGTAATTCAACGTGATGAACTTCTTCAGTTTCACGATCGATGTAAGAAATACCGTTTACTTTGTCAGTACCAGTGATTTCTTTCGTTTGAACGTTTTTCAGAACAGTTACGTTAGGTAAGCTGTTAAGACGTTCTTGTAATACAGCATCAGCTTTTAATTCTGGCATGAATTCAAGAACAGTTACGTGCTTAACAATACCTGCTAAGTCGATAGCTGCTTCAATACCAGAGTTACCACCGCCGATAACCGCTACATCTTTTCCGATGAATAATGGACCGTCACAGTGTGGGCAGTATGCTACACCTTTGTTTTTGAACTCAGCTTCACCCGGTACGCCAACATTACGCCAGCGAGCACCTGTTGAAACGATTACGCTCTTACTTTTCAGAATAGCGCCGTTTTCAAGTTCCACTTCAATAAGTTCTTTTTTCTCTAAACGTTTCGCACGTTGTAGATTCATTACATCGATGTCGTATTCTTTTACGTGCTCTTCAAGGCTTGCTACTAGCTTAGGACCTTCAGTGCGTTTTACGCTGATGAAGTTCTCAATACCCATAGTATCCATTACTTGACCACCGAAGCGCTCAGCAACGATACCAGTGCGGATGCCTTTACGTGCTGCATAAATTGCTGCACTTGCACCAGCTGGGCCGCCACCAACAACAAGAACATCGTATGGATCTTTATCAGAAAGCTCTGATGCATCTGGACCGTTACCCATTTTAGCTAAAATTTCTTCAAGTGTCATACGACCGCTTCCGAAAGATTCACCGTTTAGGTAAACAGTTGGTACTGCCATGATGTCTTTGCTTTCTACTTCCTCTTTGAATGCAGCGCCATCAATCATAGTATGTGTAATACCAGAGTTTAGAACGCTCATCACGTTAAGAGCTTGTACAACATCAGGACAGTTATGACAACTTAGGCTGATATAAGATTCAAAATGATATTCGCCTTGAATGTTTTTGATTTGATCGATTAATTTTTGTTCAACTTTTGGAGCACGTCCACTAACTTGTAGTAAAGCTAACACTAATGAAGTAAATTCGTGTCCTAATGGAATACCAGCGAATACGACACCAGTGTCTTCGCCAGGGCGATTTACGCTAAAGCTTGGTGTTCTCTCTAGTTCAACTTTTTCTACTGTAATCTTAGATGACATAGTAGCTAATTCATCTACTAGAGATAACATATCTTTAGATACGTTATCGTCTCCTGCGCTTACTTTAAGTAAAATATCGTTCTCCATTAACTGAAGGTATTGGGATAGTTGTGTTTTTATATCTGCATCTAGTATCATTTTGATCGAACTCCTTAGATTTTGCCTACAAGGTCAAGGCTTGGTTTAAGTGTTGCAGAACCCTCTTGCCATTTAGCTGGACAAACTTCACCTGGGTTGTTACGTACGTATTGAGCTGCTTTAATTTTGTTAACAAGAATGCTTGCGTCACGGCCGATACCGTCAGCATTGATTTCCATAGATTGGATAATGCCGTCTGGATCGATGATGAATGTACCACGAGCAGCAAGACCTTCTTCTTCCATTAAAACGTTGAAGTTTGTAGTGATTGTGCGAGTTGGGTCACCAATCATAATGTATTCGATTTTGCCGATAGTTTCTGAGCTATCATGCCATGCTTTGTGAGTGAAGTGAGTGTCTGTAGATACAGAGTATACTTCAACGCCTAAGTCTTTTAGAGTTGCGTATTGGTTTTGTAAGTCTTCAAGTTCAGTTGGACAAACGAATGTGAAGTCTGCTGGGTAGAAACAAACTACGCTCCATTTTCCTTTTAAACTTTCGTCAGTAACTTGAATAAATTCTCCATTATGGTAAGCATTAGCTTTAAACGGTTTTACTTCTGTGCCGATTAATAACATATTAAAATTCCTCCTAAAGGTTGGTTTTGAGC
>NZ_JBFPJI010000078.1:0-13636 GCF_040838205.1 Bacillus sp. S4 | reverse complement strand
GTATATAAAGCGTTTGGTCTATTTATTATTAGTGATATCTTATTACCAGAACTGCCCAATGTGGAAAATAAAATTGATTCAATAGATATTGAGGTAAGGATTAAAGATTTGTCGGAATTATGGTTGGATTTATCAGATAAACAAGATGAATTTGTAATTAATAAGGATTTAGTAATGTTTCAGGTCCCTGATATAGCAATATTTTCTATTCAAGGCGGAGATAAAATATTTGTTTCACCTATGAAAGAGTATGAAGAGGATATGATTCGACTTTGGATTCTGGGAACTTGTATGGGCGCCATATTGATGCAAAGAAAAGTGTATCCATTGCATGGAAGTGCGGTAATTATTAATGGAAAAGCCTATGCATTTGTAGGAAATTCAGGTGCTGGGAAGTCTACGCTCGCGTCAGCTTTTATTCAACAAGGCTACCAATTTTTAAGTGATGATGTAATAGCGATATCATTTTCAAGCGATACAAATGCACCATTAGTTATCCCATCCTATCCCCAGCAAAAATTGTGGCAAGATAGTTTGGATAATTTAGGAATGAAAATAAACAATTATCGATCAATATATGGTCGAGAAACAAAATACAGTGTTCCAGTTATTTCTGAATATATTGCTGAACCAATACCTCTAGAAGGTGTAATAGAATTAGTGAAAACAGAGAATGGCGAGGTGGAAATTCGCCAGGTAGAAAAACTTGAACGATTTTATACCCTTTATCGTCATACATTTCGTAATTTCCTTATCCAAGGTTTAGGATTAATGGAATGGCATTTTGTGGCCTCTGCTGCTATTTTAAATAAGGTTGATTTATACGAATTATGTAGACCAGAGCGGGGCTACAGTGCTCCACAATTAGTTTCTCTTATATTAACGACTATAAATAAAGGAGAATAATTAATGATTAAAAAACAAGTAATATTATTAAATCAATGTGTTGCACAAGTTAAAGGGAATGTAGTAAGTGATATGGATGGAGAAAAAGTCATGTTAAGTATAAAAAATGGGAAATATTACAATTTAGGGAAAATGGGAGGGGTTATATGGGAACTTATTGAAAAACCAATATCGGTTACTCAATTGATCACTACTTTACTATTGGAGTACGAAGTAGAGCAATCACAGTGTGAGGGGCAAGTTGTTTCCTTTTTAGAAATGTTGTTAGAAGAGGGATTGGTTGTAATTGAGTAAGTCTTTTAGCCTAGTTTTCTATTTTGAAAAAGAAGTAGGGAGATAAATGAATATAGTAAAAAAGTTAGCTGTTCTTCGATCGTTAGATATGAAAACAAGATTATTATTCATGGAGGCATATATATATTTAGGATGGGCTTGTATTCTCAAATTTATATCATTCTCTAAGTCTGCCCCTACATTAGGCATCTATATGGATGAAACATCTTTAAATTATACTGAGTCTAATATTAGGATGTTAAGGAGTATTTCTGAAGTTATTCAAATTACGAGTCGCTATACTATCTGGGACAGTCAATGTCTTGTGAAAGCGATAGCTGGAATGAAAATGCTAGAGAGACGACAAATTGAGAGTACACTATATTTAGGAACTGCAAAGGATGAAGATGGGAAAATGGTTGCTCATGCGTGGCTACGAAGTGGTCCTTTTTACATCACTGGATTGGCAGGGATGGAGAAATTTACTGTAGTTGGAACGTTTGCAAAGAAGTTAGATTGAAAAACAACTAAAGGAGAATAAAATGAGTAATGATTTTCATCTTAATGTAGAATTTCTGTCTAAAGAGTTGAAATTACTATTGGAAATTTTGAAGTTGCAAAATGATGATATAGTAATTAAGAATCAAAGTGAGAGGCTTGTAGATATTGATTGGAATAAGTTTCTTGAATTGGCGATGCATCATCGGGTGCACCCATATGTTTATCCGAAGTTGAACGGTGTAAATAAAGGATTAATTCCAGCTCGTGTTATGAGAATATTGCGTCAAGAGTTTAAAGAGAATATGTTTCGAATGCTTTTTTTAAGTGCTGAAATGGAGCAAGTAAGTAAATGGTTTATTGAAAATGAGATTAGTACTCTTTTTTTAAAAGGACCAGCACTTGCGCATGATCTTTATGGTGATGTCTCCTTGCGAACATCTTGTGATTTAGATATTCTTATCCCGATTCATCATTTGGAGAAAGCAGAAAAAATTCTTTTAGAACAGGGATATATGAAGGATGAATATATTCAAACGATATTAAATGATTGGAAATGGAGGCATCATCATATAACATTTTTTCATCCTGAAAAGCAAATCAAACTGGAAATTCATTGGAGGCTAAATCCAGGTCCCGCGAAGGAAATGGAATTTGTGGAATTATGGGAAAGAAAAAGAAAAAGTACATTAGTAAGCAATCCTGTATATGTATTAGGTAAAGAGGACTTGTTTGTATTTCTTTGTTCTCATGGAGCACGTCATGGATGGTCAAGATTACGCTGGTTAGTAGATGTAAATAAAATGATAGAACAAGAGCTGAATTGGTTAGAAATTAATCAGCTATTAAATAAATATCAATCTGGACATATAGTGGGGCAGGCGTTGATTCTGTCAAATAAATTGTTAAATTCAACAATTATTGAAGAAATGAAAATATGGACAAACAAAAAGTATGCTAGGAGATTAGCGCAGGATGCACTGTTTTATTTAAAACAAATGATAAATCTACACACGCCACCAATCCCGGAAGAAGTATCAAAGTATCACAGTCGTCATTTATATTCATTAATGTCAAAACGTCAAAGATTTTTATTTATATTGAGTCATTTATATCCTTATCCGATAGATGCAAAGACTTTACCGTTACCTAAATACCTTCATTTTTTGTATTTTCCTTTACGACCTTTTCTATGCACGTGGAGAAGGGTGAGGAAGCATGAGCTAACATAGGAGGAAATAAAAGTGGAACATCTCTTATATTTTGTGAAAAAATTATATGCTTTTTCGGGGAAAATACTATATGTAAATTTATTTGGGATGGCATTAGTTAGTTTATTGGAAGGGATAGGGCTTCTTTTGTTACTTCCCATGATTAATATTAGTGGCGTTATCGAAATAAATATGGGTTCAATTCCGGGTATAGCGATATTTGAAGTTTTACAAGAAATCCCTGAAACGGTGAGACTGTTACTTATCTTAAGCATTTATATTATATTAGTGGTTGCCCAATCGCTTTTACAACAAAATCTTGCTCTTCGAAATATGAAAATTATAATGCGCTTTACAAACTATTTAAGGTTACAAATTTACCATGCCCTATTACGAGTTAATTGGAGTTTCTTTGTGAAAAAGAGAAAGTCAGATTTGATTAATTCACTGACTGAGGAATTAGGACGAGTTATGGTTGGAACCAATTTATTTCTTCAACTTTTAACATCATGTATTTTTACTATAATACAAATTGGAATTGCTCTATGGTTTTCTATAAAAATAACAATTTTTGTGCTGTTTACAGGCTTAATACTTGCATATTTTTCTAGACATTATATAAAAAAATCAAGGGTAT
This sequence comes from Bacillus sp. S4, assembly GCF_040838205.1. Taxonomy (NCBI): domain Bacteria; kingdom Bacillati; phylum Bacillota; class Bacilli; order Caryophanales; family Bacillaceae; genus Bacillus; species Bacillus sp. S4. Next base: position 10,111 of record NZ_JBFPJI010000078.1, on the reverse strand, counting down.
TAGGAAACCAAACATCTGAAATAGCAAGAGATTATCTTGGTGGTATAACAGATCACTTTAACGGTATTAAAGATATAAAGAGTAACATGTTAGAAGAGTCTAGATATACATGGCTCAGTACTTGGTGTGAAAAAATGGAAAAGGAACAACTAGCATATATTAAGTTGAAAAATCAATCGCAATTTTTTTATAAGTTTGCATCGGCTATTCTAATTGCGTTACTTATTTTTACATCTATAAAATTATTTCAGGCTCAGCCAGGACAATTAATAGTCATTGTTCTTATTTTTTCTAGACTATGGCCTAGGTTTACTGGGATTCAATCCAACTTGGAGCAATTAGCTGCAAATATTCCTGCTTTTAAGTCTTTATTAGAATTGGAGAGAGAATGCAACGAAGCAATTGAATTGGGAGATGTAAGGCAATCATCTAAAAGTATAAAACCGTTAACTATACAAGAAGGAATCAAATGTAAAAATGTTAGTTTTCGTTACAATGAAAACGAACCTGTATATGCTCTTCAAAATATTAATTTGCAAATTCCATCGAATTGTATGACAGCAATTGTTGGGCGATCGGGTGCTGGAAAAAGTACATTAATTGATATTTTGATGGGACTGATTCAACCAGAACAAGGAAAAGTTTTAATAGATGATGCGACTATTACAAGTGAAAATTTATTGGCTTTAAGGAAATCTATTAGCTATGTTCAGCAGGATCCATTCTTATTTAATGCAAGCATAAGAGAAAATTTATTGATGATTGAGCCGAATGCAAGTGAAGAACAAATTTGGGCTGCATTAGATTTTGCTGCTGCTGCTGAATTTGTACGAATGCTACCAAAAGGGCTTGATACTTTTATTGGGGATAGAGGAGTTAGGCTTTCGGGCGGAGAGAGGCAACGTTTAGTATTGGCGCGAGCGATATTACGAAAACCCTCTATTTTAATTTTAGACGAGGCAACAAGTTCGTTAGATACAGAAAACGAAGCGCTAATTCAAAGTGCGTTAGAAAAATTAAAGGGCCAGATGACTATTATTGTAATTGCACATCGTTTATCAACGATACGTAATGCTGATCAAGTCATCGTACTAGATAAGGGAGAGGTCGTTCAACGAGGAGCATTTAACCAACTCGCTCAAGAGAGAAAAGGTGTTTTTCGTAATTTATTAGGTAAACAAGTAGAAGTAGGTTCATAGAGGAGAAAGATTGAATGAAATCTTGTATTATTGTAATTCGAGTTGAATGATAGCCCGGATAATGGTCAGTTACAGCAGATCTTATTCGGGCTTTTATATTTGTGTTTTGTAAATTTAGGGAATAAATATAATTTAGTACCTTGCAATAAACAGTACTTAATGGTATATTGTGGATATAACAGGTACTGTGTATTGAACAGTACTGAAATAAGAAAGGGGGATTGTCCTTGAACGTTCAGTTTAAAAAAGGTGTGTTAGAACTGTGTGTATTGGCGCTTGTAAAACGTAAGGATTGTTATGGTTATGAACTTGTTCAGCAAATTTCAAATAAATTTTTAATATCGGAAGGTTCTGTATATCCGCTATTACGTCGTTTAACGAAAGAGGAATATTTTCAAACATATTTAAAAGAATCCACGGAAGGACCGCCCCGTAAATATTATCAACTAACAGAGCAAGGGGAGACGCAACTTACGTTATTAGTAACAGAGTGGCGTGATTTTGCTAAAGGTGTTCAAGAAATTATTGAAGGGGTGGAATGGGATGAGTAAAGAACAGTTTCTTAAAGAATTATCAAGTCATCTTAGAAAGTTACCAGAAGAAGAGCGACAAGATATTTTATTTGATTATGAAGAGCACTTTCAGTTTGGGATGGAAGAGGGGAAAACTGAATCAGAAATAATAAAGGGGCTTGGTTCTCCGAAAGTAATTGCGAAAGACTTGCTTGCTTTGTATCGCTTTGATGAGATGAAAAAAAATCCATCGACTTCGAATGTAACAAGAGCTGTCCTGGCAGCGGTTGGACTTAGTTTGTTTAATTTCATTATTGTGTTAGGCCCATTAATTGCAATTATAGCTTTTATATTTTCCTTTTGGGTCGGTGGTATTGCTAGTGTAGTGACACCATTTTTCGTTATTGTAAAAGTATTTATGGGTACTTTTATATGGTTGGATCTTTTCGTTAGTATAACGTTTGTTGGAGTAGGTTTGTTGTTATGTATTGTAGCTTATTATAGTACGAAGTGGTTTAAAAGATTATGTGTACGCTATGTAGTATGGAACTTCAAAATGATAAAAGGGGAGTAGATGATGAAAAAAATATTATTAGTAGCTATCGCTTGTATCATTATTGGAGTAATAGGGATTTCACAAACATATAAGAAAGCAGTAGAAACTGTAGAGAAAGGAAATAAGGAAGAAGTTATTAAAAACGAAACGCTAAAAAATGTGGAAGTTAAGTTAGATGCTGGAGATATTGTTGTCCAAAAATCTCCTGATTCCTCTTTTTATGTAAAGCAAACAGGAGACGTAAGTAAACAGGAGATTCGTATTGCTGAAGATGGTGACACATTAAAAGTCATAGGGGAAATAGAAAAAGGTGTTTCATTTAATTTTTCCTTTTACAATTTCGGATTTCAAACGCCTACATTGACTATATTTGTACCAGAACGTTCTTATCAAGAGATAAAAGTAAATTCATCCGCTGGACAAATAGAAATAAGTAATGTGAAAAGTGACCGCGTAAGTGTTGAAACACTCGCCGGAGAAGTGGATTTGAAACATGTAACAGCAAAGAGTGTGGAGGGGGCTACAAAAGCTGGTGAGGTGAATTTTAAAAAAGTAATAGGGAAAGTAACAGCAAAAACGGCTAGTGGGGATATAGATATTATTGATCATGATTCTAAATATGATTTAGAGGCAAGTTCAACTGCTGGAGATGTAGATATTACTTTATTGGAAAAACCACAAGATGCAGTTATAACTGGGCAAACCGCTGCTGGAGACGTGACAATTTTTAATGAAGACAATAAAACTATAACGATTGGTAATGGTAGTAAAAAGATTAGCGGTAAAACCGCTGCTGGAGATGTTACTATTGAAACACGTTAATAATTAATGAAACGCATTCTTTTGAATGAACGGAAATCTATCAAAATATAAAAAGAAGATAATTACCTATATAAATAAGGGAATTATCTTCTTTTTATTATTTTTAATGTAAATCACGATATACGCCAATTACTTTTCCGATAACTGACACTTGTTTTAAAATAATAGGTTCTAGTGAAGAGTTTTCCGGTTGTAGACGGAAATAATCTTTTTCTTTATAGAAACGTTTAACAGTTGCTTCGTTATCTTCTGTTAAAGCAACTACAATTTCACCGTTGTTTGCAGACTGTTGTTGGCGAACAACAACTAAATCACCATCAAAGATACCAGCTTCAATCATGCTATCTCCAGAAATGCGTAACATAAACACTTGATCTGCTCCAGCAACGATACTAGCTGGAAGTGGGAAGTGATCTTCTACACTTTCGACTGCTGTAATCGGTAAACCGGCAGTAACTTTTCCGACGATTGGAACTTGAATTACTGACTGTGTTTCTATTCGGTTGTCACCTAAAATTTCAATTGCGCGTGGTTTTGTTGGGTCGCGTCGAATATATCCTTTTTCTTCTAGTCGTGATAAATGTCCGTGCACTGTAGAACTAGAAGCAAGGCCGACTGCTTGACCGATTTCACGTACGGAAGGTGGATATCCTTTTTCTTGTACTTTTAACTTAATAAAGTCGAGAATGTCTTGCTGGCGTTTCGTTAACTTTTCCATGTTTTCTAACACCTCGTTTTCTTTCATTTTTCTTATTATTAAGTATAACATGCGAAAAAATATTCTACAAACATAAGTTCGAACGAAAGGCAAATTTATGATACACTATAAGGAAGATATAGTGAGAAAGAAGGGTTCAAAATGAATGCAATTATTTATGCACGTGTGAGCACAACAAAAGAAGAACAGGAAACATCATTATTGCGTCAAAAAGATGAATTATTGCATTTAGCTGAGCGCTATCAAATGGATGTTACAAAGGTAATTGAGGAGCAGGCTAGCGGTTATACAATTGAACGTGATGGCATATTAGAAGTGCTAGATACAATTCGAGATGAACAAGTTGATGTACTACTTATACAAGATGAAACGCGTCTTGGTAGAGGAAATGCAAAGATTGCATTAATGCATTGTTTACATAAAGAGGGGATAAAAGTTTATACGCACACGCATAGTGGTGAATTACAGCTTTCAGATTCTGATTCGATGGTGCTAAATATAATTGGGATCGTTGAAGAGTATCAAAGAAAGATCCACAATTTAAAAATTAAACGTGGCATGCAAAGAGCAGTGGAGAAAGGATTTCGTCCAGAGAATAATTTGAAAAATCGTCATTTAAGCGTAGGACGTGAGAAAAAAGAAGTGCCAATTGAGGAAATTGTACGTTTACGCCGGAATGAATTAACTTTTGAAGAAATTGCAGCAACACTTCGTGGTTTTGGTCATGATGTTTCAAAAGCAACTGTACATCGAAGGTATGTAGAATATACAAAGCAATTGCTTGATAAAGAGGACTAACTATTGTATGATAATAATCAGTTTTGAGTAGAAGGGGGATTCGAGATGCCAAGTCAAGAACTCATTGAACGCATTAACTTCTTAGCGAAAAAAGCAAAAGCTGAAGGCTTAACTGAAGAAGAACAACGTGAGCGCCAATCGCTACGTGAACAATATTTAAAAGGATTTCGTCAAAATATGTTAAACGAATTAAAAGGAATTAAAGTCGTTAACGAAGAAGGAACGGATGTTACACCGGCGAAATTAAAAGCTTTAAAAAAGCAAGAGAATGCAAAATTAAATTAAAAGATGGGCATAGCCCATCTTTTTTTATTTGTTAAATTCGTTATTTAATAACTTTCCAGTTGTGATTGACTGTTGCTTCTATCCTTTTGTGCTTCAATATATAGTTAGCGATAAGTTCAGACATATCTGTTGGTATGTCTTTTACTACTAGCTTATTTTGAAACATAAAGAAGTTCCCTCCGCCACTTGCGCGATAATTATTCATAACAACGTCATATTCTTCATTTATATTAAGGGGAGCGCCTTTATACTGTAAAGATTCTACTCTCTCACCAATTGGTTTTGAAATGTTTAATACGTACGAAATCCCTTCCCACATATCGTAATTATAGTGTTGCGGCTTTGGTTCTATGTAGGTAGGGGTTACGATGATGGATCCATCTGCTTTTAATGTGAAATAAGAAGCAGAGAGTTCGAGAGCATCTTTTATATCCGCTCCGGTTATTCTAATTACTTTTAATGTATTTGGATAAATATAATTAGAAACGATGTCACGCATTGTTACATGTTTCGGGAAACCTGGAGATGTATTATGGAACAAACTTGTGCAAGAAATTGAAACATTAGCTATATCCATCTGTATTTTATTTATGAATTCAATAAAAGGATGGTCTTGCAAACGAGTTTGCATAGCATCTGAAATTTGCATGTCCCCATAGATTAGTCCAATAGGTTTATCAAGCCAATTTTGTGTTTTCTCTTCATAATTGGCAACCAAGGAAAGAACATCTTGGTCTGCCGCAATTCCTTGTACGGGCAATAACTCTGAATAACTCTCTTTTTTCACCCATTTTTGTTCTGCTTTTTCGAATGTTACTGTTACTTTTCCAACTGAGTGTCCATTGCATCCGGTCTGTAAAATTGTTACACCATTAATCACGGTGTGAGCGATTTCTCGGTGTTGGTGGCCTGTTAGTAAAATATCTATGCCTTCAATTTCATGGCACATTGCATATCCTTGGTTTTCACCTGTTAAAACTTCAGTCGGTACCCCGGTTTGTAAATCGCGTTCAAATCCCCCGTGATAGGCTACGACTAGTAAATCTGGTTTTTCATGTTTACGGATGTAAGAAACCCATTTTTTTGTTGTTTCAAATGCATCTTCAAATTGTAAATCTTTAATATGATGTGCTTGTTCCCAATGGGGGATGTAATGCGTTGTCACCCCTAAAATAGCAATTTTTATATTTGATTCAATATGTTTTGTTATATATGGTTTCCCAAAATAAGGTTCTTTTCTGTTTTTATCTAAAATGTTTGCTGATAGATAAGGGAAATTTGCAGTAGCCACAGCATTATTTAATATATCCATTCCATAATTAAATTCATGATTTCCGATAATTGCAATGTCATACTCTAAGTAGTTGGCTAATAAGGACATTGGGTTTTCCATATTTTTTTCGTATGTAGCGTAATGATAAGTAAATGGTGTTCCTTGAATGAAGTCCCCGTTATCAATTAAAAGAACGTTTGTGTTTTGAGAACGTTCTTTTTTTATAAGAGTGGAAATCTTAGCTAAACCAATGTCTGCTTGGGAGTTATCTTGGTAGTGAATTGGATAAACAGTACCATGTATATCGCTTGTTAATAAGATGTTTAAAGTTACAATTTGATTTTGATTCAATATCATTCACCTTTTCTATTGTTATCTACTAATTAAGCATATCAAATATATGAAGGGAAATTTAATGTGAATGTATAGAATGTGTAAAGATTCTGTAAATAGGGAATTATTCGTGAAAATGTGTGATATATTTCTTCATGTTTACGGAAGGTTATTTTATAACAACAAAAATGGGGGCATTAATATGTTGAAAAAAGTTTTTGTAATGAGTACAACAGTTGTACTAGCAGCGGGATTATTAAGTGGCTGTGGAACGAAGGAATCAAGTGCAAGTAAAAATGAAGATACGAAAAAAGGTTATGTACCGAAGACTTTAAATGTTCAATTTGTTCCTTCTCAAAATGCAGATACGTTAGAGGCGAAGGCAAAACCGTTGGAAAAGCTATTAAGTGATAAATTAAATATGCCGGTAAAAGTTAGTATTTCAACGAATTACAATACAATTGTAGAAGCGATGGCATCTAAGCAAGTAGATGTAGGCTTTTTACCTCCAACAGCGTATGTGTTAGCGCATGAGAAAAAGGCTGCAAATGTAATTTTACAGGCACAACGTTTTGGTGTAGATGATGAGACAGGAGCTCCTACAAAAGATTTAGTAGACTTTTATAAATCTGAGTTTGTTGTTAAGAAAGATTCTAATATTAACAGTGTAAAAGATTTAAAAGGTAAAAAAATTGGTTATCAAGATGTAACATCGTCAGCGGGGTATGTATGGCCTGCGGCTGTATTGTTAAAAGAGGGAATTGATCCGTTGAAAGATGTGAAACCTGTTACATTAAAAGGTCATGATCAGTCACTTATTGCTCTTTTAAATGGTGATGTAGATGCAGCTGTTGTATTCCAAGATGCTCGTAATATTGTAAAAAAAGATTATCCTAATATATTCGATCAAACGAAAATAGTGAAATTTACGGAGAAAATTCCAAACGATACGATTTCTGTACGTTCTGATTTAGATGCAGAGTGGAGCAAGAAATTACAGGATGCTTTCATTGAAATAGGAAAGAATGAGGAAGGGCACAAAATCATTAAAGAAGTATACTCACATGAAGGATACGTTAAATCTGATGATAGTAAATTTGATATCGTTCGTGAATACGGAAAGAAAGTAAAAACGCAATAATACATATGAAAATGGCAGCTAACTGGAAGGGTTGTAGTTTCAGTTAGTTTGCCGTTTTGAATACATAGAAGGTAGGTAAGAGGTGTGATAGAGTTTCGAAATGTCTCCAAAGTGTATCCGAATGGTACAAAAGGATTGAATAATATAAACTTGAAAATTCAAAAAGGTGAGTTTGTTGTAATGGTCGGGTTATCCGGGGCTGGAAAGTCTACACTTCTCAGATCGGTAAATCGCCTTCATGAGATTACGGAAGGTGAAATCATAATAGAAGGTGAGTCTATTACTGCTGCAAAAGGAAAAGGGTTACGACGTATGCGTCGAGATATTGGTATGATTTTTCAAAGCTTTAACCTTGTAAAGCGGTCAACGGTATTGAAGAATGTATTAGCTGGACGTGTTGGGTATCATTCGACACTGCGTACAACGTTAGGTCTATTTCCAAAAGAGGATTTGGAGCTTGCATTTCAATCGTTAAAAAGAGTAAATATTTTAGAAAAAGCATATGCGAGGGCTGATGAATTATCAGGAGGACAACAGCAACGTGTATCGATTGCTAGAGCGTTGGCGCAAGAAGCGAAAATCATATTGGCAGATGAACCTGTTGCATCGTTAGATCCGTTGACAACAAAGCAAGTGCTAGATGATTTGAAAAAAATTAATGAAGATTTTGGAATTACGACAATTGTAAACTTACATTCTATTGATTTAGCTAGGCAATATGCTACACGCATTATTGGATTACATGCAGGTGAAATTGTTTTTGATGGTTCAGTAGAAGAGGCAACGGATGAAAAATTTGCTGAAATTTATGGGGACGTAGCTCAGAAAAGCGAATTATTAGAGGTGGCAGCTAAATGAATGACGTGACGATATATTCGAAATCGATACCGAAGCCGCCGAGTAAATTGAAACATATGTTAACGGCTATTCTAGTTATTTTACTTTTGTGGGGAAGTAGTGTGCAGGTCGACGCATCATTTGCAAAACTAGTAGTTGGTTTTCCTAATATGATGGATTTGCTGAAAGAGATGGTGCCGCCAGATTGGAGCTATTTTCAAGTTATTACAACAGCAATGTTAGATACAATACGCATGGCAATTATTGGGACGACTTTAGGAGCGATTTTAGCTATTCCAATTGCACTATTTGCGGCAAGTAATGTGTTTACTAGCGCATTTTTGTACAGTCCAGCTCGATTGATTTTAAATTTTATCCGGACAATACCAGATTTATTATTAGCGGCAATTTTCGTAGCTATTTTTGGAATAGGACCACTTCCAGGTATTTTGGCGCTTACTTTTTTCTCGATTGGACTCGTGGCGAAATTGTTGTATGAGTCAATTGAATCAATTGACCCAGGTCCATTAGAAGCGATGACAGCGGTAGGAGCAAATAAGGTGCAATGGATTGTTTATGGGGTAATTCCGCAAGTAAAAGCGCACTTTGTCTCCTATGTCCTTTATACATTTGAGGTGAATGTGCGTGCAGCAGCTGTTCTAGGCTTAGTAGGAGCGGGGGGTATTGGATTATATTACGATCGTACACTTGGATTTTTACAATATCAACAAACTGCTTCTATTATTATTTATACTCTTGTTGTTGTATTACTAATTGATTATGTAAGTACATTGTTGCGGGAGAAATTATAATGAGTAAAACGACGATAATCGTACCGAAACCGAAGAAACCGAGTGTATATCGCTGGATTATTTTTATAGCACTTACAGTTATATATGTATGGGCCTTTTCAGGAGTCCCGCTAGAGGGAATAAAGGATACAGCGGGAGAAATTACAAAAGCAATTATGACAGGCGTACTGAACCCAGATTGGTCCTATGTATCTTTACCAGATGGTGAAGATTTGTTACATGGTTTAATTGATACATTGGCAATTGCGATATTAGGTACATTTATTTCTGCCTTTTTATCTGTTCCATTTGCTTTTTGGGCGGCAACGAATATGAGTAGTGGAAAATTAACTTCAGTAACTGGGAAATTTGTACTTAGTTTTGTTCGTACATTTCCTGAATTAGTTATGGCCCTTTTATTTATAAAAGCTGTCGGTCCAGGCTCTTTCGCCGGAGTTCTAGCTTTAGGATTACACTCTATCGGGATGTTAGGGAAACTATATTCGGAAGGAATTGAGAATATAGACAAGGGACCGACGGAAGCGTTAATCGCAACAGGTGCAAATCGGTTTCAAATACTTTGGTATGCAGTATTACCACAAGTGTTACCGGATTTTCTATCGTATACGTTATACAGATTCGAAATTAATGTACGATCCGCTGCGATTTTAGGTGTTATTGGAGCAGGTGGTATTGGTACTCCATTAATTTTTGCACTGAGTTCACGGAATTGGTCCCGCGTGGGAATTATTTTATTAGGCATCATTTTAATGGTAATTATAATTGATTTTATTTCAAGTTCGATTCGAAAACGGATTATTTAACGGATTTTAAAAGCATCGAAGT
>NZ_JBFPJI010000005.1:0-58261 GCF_040838205.1 Bacillus sp. S4 | reverse complement strand
ATCTTCATTTTTCGATGTCAACTAAGTTTTTCAATTTCTTTTTTGTCGTTTTCTGTGTTTCTGCATCAGCGACGTTTATTAATTTATCATATACTTACTCTTAACGTCAATACTTTTTAATAAAAAATTCTTTTTCTTACATAACGAATACATTCTTCCCTATTAGCAACTCTCCGAAATAAACAAAAAATGATTTTATACCTTTCTTCCATCGCCTTTTTTACAATGCTATGTATACGCTCATCTTCAAAATCAAATAAAAGTTCCTCTAGTTCTCTCTTCAGTATGTATTCCATTTCTTTTTTCTCTTCCTTCGTCAACATAATCCCAAGCAAATTATCACCCCAATAACTCCTTACGTGTACCGATAAACACCGCACTCATTTTCAATTATCAATAATGTATCATCAAAAAACAAAATTCTATCACTCATTATATCCACCACTTACGATGTTAATCCCTTGTTCTCTTTTTTAAATTTAAAGCATATATGTAACTGAAAAGGATTGGACAAAGGGGCGTAATATTATGTTTTTCTTTTTTATTACGAGTAAAAGGACATTTAAACACATTAGCTTAATAGTCGTACTTTCCTTATTTACAGCATGGCTACTCTTTTTAAAAACATATTCACATGAATCTGCTTTTTCAACTGCTACCGGCCCTAAAGTGATTTACAAAGGGGACACTGCAAAAAAACAAGTTGCATTCACGTTTGACATTAGTTGGGGAGACCAAAAAGCTATTCCAATCCTTAATACACTCAAAGAAAGAGAAATTAAGAATGCAACCTTCTTTCTCTCTGCTGCATGGGCTGAAAGACACCCTGATATTGTCGAACGCATCATGAAAGATGGACATGAGATTGGTAGTATGGGTTATAATTACACGTCCTACACTTCACTAGAAGCAACTGAAATACGACGAGATCTTTTACGGGCACAAGATGTTTTTACAAAACTTGGCGTAAAACAAGTCAAGCTATTACGTCCACCTAGTGGCGACTTTAACAAAACGACTCTTAAAATAGCGGAATCACTCGGATACACCATCGTTCATTGGAGTAACAATTCAAATGACTGGAAAAATCCCGGCGTAAATAAAATCGTTTCCACCGTCTCTAGCAATTTAAAGGGTGGAGATATTGTCTTATTACATGCTTCTGATTCTGCCCTTCAAACAAATAAGGCTTTACCATTACTCTTACAAAAATTAAAGAGCGACGGATATGAACAAACATCTGTATCACAACTTATTTCCAACACAAGTACAAAAAGCGAAGATATTAAGTAATTCCTTTCCACACGGTTCTTCACACATAAAAAGCTCTGCTATCTTTCGTTAAGATAGCAGAGCTTTTTTTATCCTAGTGTTTACAGACGATAAGAATCTGGTTAATTAAAAACCCATTCTCTTCTCATTAAACTGACTTACTCTTTTGTCCAATTAAACGATGCAATACAAGTAACTGATATGCATTACATAATAGAAGTGGTATCACCATTAAATATAACCAATCTGTATCATTAATCCGGAGCGCTGGTACCCATTCAAGAATTGTTACAACAACCATAAAGAACAAAGCGGGAACAAATGCTTTTTTATTCGTTTCTTTACTCTTTATGTAAGCGACAATTGCCCCAAACACAAATAACATCCCAGCAACAAGTATGTTATTCCCTAACGAAACTTCCCCATTTGCAATAAGTACTGACCTTAAATAAACGAAATCAAACAATACGAACGCAATAAAGAACAGTTGCACTGCATTCCATAAAGAAGATGACCGAAACATCCCTAACCCAAAACGATGAATCGTTAAATATGCAAAGAACCCCATTTGACTTATAACACTAAAAATAAATCCTACGCCCATCAACCAAAAAGAAACTGCTAGAATCTCCTTTCCGTCAAAATTTTGAAAAAATTTAACGTACTTGTCCCACTCTAAAACAAAACCAATAAAGACTGTGCTAATCCCACCAAGAAACAACGTCGTAAAAAATAGTCGTACCCACTTGCGGCTATTCACAACACATCCCCCATTATTCTTATATTTCTAATTGAATTGTATCAATGACAATTTCAAAAAGCTAGCCATGTTAATGTATAAATTCCTTAAAGAGATTTATATTAAAAAAAGAGAACTTTGCTGAAAGGAGCTCCAACTTATGAAACGGATGCTGCTCGTTTTGATTTCTTCTTTTCTATTTATAGCACTAGTGGCATGTGCACAAGAAAAAGAAGCAAAATCCGAACTTGATTATGATCAAACAAAAAAAATGATTGTTGATATTTTAAAAACCGACCAAGGAAAAAAGGCGATCCAAGATGTATTAACTGATGAAAAAATGAAACAAGCCCTCATACTAGATGAAACAGTAGTAAAGAAAACGATTGAAGATGCGATGGTATCTGAAAAAGGGCAACAATTCTGGGAAAAGCTCTTTAAAGACCCTGAGTTCTCATCGAAATTTGCTAAAAGTATGGGAAAAGAACAAACGAACTTAATGAAAACTTTACTAAAAGATCCTGAATACCAATCAGGTGTTATAGAGATTATGAAAAATCCTGAAGTAGAGAAAATTATGTTACAAACAATGAAGAGTAAAGAATATCGTCAATATTTACAGCAAGTACTAACCGAAACTGCCGAAAGTCCAATCTTCCAAGCTAAGATGATTGACATCATTAGTAAAGGTGTACAAAAAGCCGAAAAAGGTGGGTCTGATAAGAAAGGCGCAGGTGGTGAAGGTGGTTCTCAAGATGGGAACAAAGAACAACAATAAAAATTATAGTAATGAGCGGACAATGTATATATTGTCCACTCATTACTACTTTATTTTTGTGTAACAGCTGTTTTATCAATAACTGTCTCAGCTATCGTACGATAAATAAGACCCGTTGTATGTGTATCTTCATATACTGACGGCGCAAAGTCCTCTTTATTCCAATCAGGTTGTTGAAGTGGAATTCGGCCAAGTACATCCGTTTGGAGTTCCGTAGCTAGTTTATCTCCTCCACCTCTTCCAAACACATACTCTTTTTCACCAGTTGCTTTACTTTCAAAATACGCCATATTTTCAACAACACCAAGAATACTATGTTCTGTACGTAAAGCCATGGCTCCAGCGCGCGCTGCTACAAATGCCGCTGTTGGATGCGGCGTTGTTACAATAATCTCTTTACAAGCCGGCAACATCGAATGCACATCTAAAGCAACATCACCCGTACCTGGTGGTAGATCCAATACTAAGTAATCTAAATCACCCCATTCTACTTCTGTGAAAAAGTGATTTAACATTTTCCCAAGCATCGGTCCTCTCCAAATAACAGGTGCGTTATCTTCTACAAAGAATCCCATTGAGATTACTTTCACACCTAGACGCTCCACTGGTATTATCTTATCACCTCTTACAATTGGGCGTTTTTCTATACCCATCATATCCGGTACACTAAAACCATAAATATCCGCATCAATGATACCAACCTTTTTTCCTAAACGAGCTAAAGCAATTGCAAGGTTAACTGAAACAGTCGATTTCCCTACTCCACCTTTTCCACTTGCTACTGCTAAAAATGTTGTATTTGAGTTCGGTGATAATAAGGATTCACTTTTCTCTTCCTCTTGCGTTGGTGCAAACTGAGCTAATTCCTCTTCTGTAAATTCTGCAAAACGAAGTCCAACTGTTGTTGCTCCAAGTTCTTTTACTAACTTTACAATTCCAGACTGCAACTGCATTTGTTCCGCTGTACCTGTCTTTACAATTGCAATTTTAACACTTACATGTTCCTTCTCAGGCTTGACTGTTACCTCTTTAATTGCATTTGTTTCTTTTAACGTTTTATGTATAAACGGATCTACAATCCCTTCCAATGCTTCCACTACCTGCTCTTTTGTTACCATAATTAGCCCAGCCCCCTGTATGAAAAATAACGTAATGTTAATTAAATTTATCTCTCTTTATTTTTGAAATAAATGCGTTTACATTTCCAGTATAACATATTTTCGGAAAACTTCGTTAACGAGAGAAACTCGAAAAATCCTCCTTATTCTGGAGGATTTCCTTTTTCCGTAAAATAACGTAATATACCACGATATATTGCAGCCGCTACTTTTTGCTGGTATTTCTCCGAATTTAACATATATCTTTCATTCACGTTCGATAAAAAGCCAGCCTCAATTAAAGCACCTGGTTTTTTGGCATACTTCAATAAATACACGTGAGGAATTGTTTTAGCAGAACGATTCGTATTTTCTAAGCTTGTTCTCAATTCAGCTTGTATAAATTTCGCAGCCCGTTCGTTTTCAATCGAAGAACGGTAGTAGAACGTTTGTGCGCCCTTAGATCCACTACTAGTTAGGGCATTTAAATGAATACTCGCAAAAAAGTCTACATCAGGCTTATTAATGATCTCAACACGCTTTTTTAAATCCTCTGCTTTACGTCTACTATATGACTTTGTATCTTTATTAGCTAAATCATAATCTCCTTCACGCGTTAAAATAACTAAAGCACCTTGTTCTTGTAAATAATCTTGTACCTTTTTTGTAATCTCAAGCGTAATATCTTTTTCTACAATATCCTTTCCACCAACAGCCCCTCCGTCTGGCCCACCATGCCCAGCATCTAGTACAATCACTTTCCCTGATAAGGGTAAATTCCAAGCTCGCCACGATTTTGTAATTTGAAATTCTTGTTTAACTAAAAAAAACAAAACAACCGCAGCGAGCGCAAAAGAGATAATTCGAATTCTCTTCATACCTTTCCTCCTCCAGCTAGTCCCTCTAATTACTTATATGGGACAAGAGGAAAGTTTATGCTTGTCTTAGTGTAGCTTTAATCGATATCTTCTTTCGCCTTTTTCATACCCTTCCTGCCACCACAAGCCGATAAACTGCTGGCAAGATTCAAAAAGCAATTCCTCGTCTTGCAACTTAATTTCACGTATAGTCATACTCGTTAAAAA
The DNA here is from genome assembly GCF_040838205.1 of Bacillus sp. S4. Taxonomy (NCBI): domain Bacteria; kingdom Bacillati; phylum Bacillota; class Bacilli; order Caryophanales; family Bacillaceae; genus Bacillus; species Bacillus sp. S4. The sequence continues at coordinate 53,290 of NZ_JBFPJI010000005.1, read as the reverse complement.
TTGAAATAACGTTTCAGTTAATTGTTGTTCTTCTTCTAAAGCCCTATATTTCACATCAAAGAATGATTCACCATGATAACCAAATTTACTGTATCTCGCTCCTAATAAATAAGATTCTATCCCTAGTTCAATACAATAATCTTCATACTGACGATGAAGTTCTTGCATCTGAAAGGCATCACGAATATTTGAACGCAATGTTTTTAATGATAATTCTCGCAGCATTTTCCGCTCGTATTTTAACTGCTTTTCTTTTTGTTTTTCTTGTAAGCTGACAATGACATTCATAGTACTTATAAACCTCCCTAATACGTATTAGTCTAAGCTTCTAAAGAAGAAGCATACGCAGGACGATAGCACTAAAATATTCCAAGCTAAAAAAATTACAAAAGAAGAATTAAACATAAAAAAACCCCAACCAAAATGGTTGGGGTTTGAAGTTCACAAAAATTAACGTTTTGAGAACTGAGGTGCACGACGTGCGCCTTTAAGACCGTATTTTTTACGCTCTTTCATACGTGCGTCACGAGTTAATAGACCTGCACGTTTTAATGTTAGACGGTATTCTGGATCAGCTTTTAATAAAGCGCGAGAAATACCGTGACGAATAGCACCAGCTTGACCAGTGTATCCACCACCATTTACGTTTACAAGTACATTGTAGTTACCTAAAGTTTCTGTTGCAACTAGAGGTTGTTTCACTACTTCACGTAATGCAGCAAATGGGATATAGTTTTCAAAATCACGACCGTTAATAATAACGCGTCCTTCGCCTGGAACTAGGCGTACGCGCGCTACTGAACTCTTACGACGTCCAGTGCCATAGTATTGAACCTGTGCCAAAGTAAGCCCTCCTTTAATTAATTATCCGCGAAGTTCGTAAACTTCTGGTTGTTGTGCTTGGTGTGGATGCTCTGCTCCAGCATACACGTTTAATTTCTTAGACACTTGACGTCCTAAACGTCCTTTTGGAAGCATGCCTTTAATTGCAAGCTCTAACATTTGTACAGGGTAGTTTGTACGCATTTCTAGAGCTGTTCTTTGCTTAAGTCCACCTGGGTGGTTAGTGTGACGGTAGTAAATTTTATCGTTTAATTTATTACCTGTTAAATGAATTTTCTCAGCGTTAATAATAATTACATGATCACCCGTGTCAACGTGTGGTGTAAATGTAGGTTTGTGTTTACCACGTAAAATGGATGCTACTTCAGTAGATAGGCGACCTAAAGTTTGACCTTCAGCATCAACCACATACCATTTACGCTCAACTTCGTTAGCTTTTGCCATAAAAGTCGTACGCATGTGTTTCCCTCCTCGTTATCTTTTCCATAGAAAAAATCTATTGTTTATCTTAAACACGATTTCCTTCCGGGGCTAATCGTGGTTTTAGAAACAATACCATATGTTATGATATACTTTTGAGTTTCTAATGTCAAGCAAATGTTACACCAGGATTAGTTGTTATAGTTTACCTGCCATAAGTAAAGTCCATGACCTGGAGCCATCTTTCCAGCAAACTGGCGATTTTGTTTCGCTAAAATCTCTGGAATACTATCAGAATCAAGCTTTCCTTGGCCTACGCTAAGTAACGTACCAACAATAATTCTGACCATATTATATAAAAATCCATTACCTACAAAGCGAAAAATTAATTCATCGTCTTGCTCAATTAATTCGATTTCATAAATTGTTCGCACTTTATCTTTTTTGTCAGTTTTTGCCGAACAAAAAGAAGTAAAGTCATGCGTTCCAATAAAATAAGGAATCGCTTTTCTTATAGAGTTTATTTCGAGCGGATATGGATATTGATATACGTAATTTCTACGGAATACATCTGCAGTCTTTGATAATAATACACGATAGCGATATTCTTTTTTCTCGACACCGTAACGTGCATGAAATTCTTCTGTTTTCTTCTCTACCTGCCTGATAATAATATCATCTGGCAACATTGTATTTAAAGCATTACTCCATTGCCACTCTTCAAGAGACAAAGGTGTATCAAAGTGTATCACTTGTCCTTTGGCGTGAACGGTAGAATCCGTTCTGCCTGATGCCTGCACACGAACAAGTTCTCCTTTATGCAACTTCTGCAATGCTTTCTCTATTTCTTGTTGAACAGTACGATGCTGTGGTTGAATTTGGTAACCACAAAAATGAATGCCATCATATGCAACTGTACATTTTATTCTTTCCATTTCTCTATTCTCCATTACGACCGCACCCATGCCAAAATACAAGCTAAACAAAGTAAGCTTACAATTGTTACTGTATCACTTATTTTCCAGCGTAGTTGCCTAAATTTAGTACGTCCTTCGCCACTTTTATATCCACGAGATTCCATCGCAATCGCTAAGTCCTCTGCACGCTTAAAAGCACTGATAAATAGTGGAACGAGTAGTGAGATAATAGCTTTCATCCTATCTTTTATCGGTCCTCCAGCAAAATCAATACCACGTGACGCCTGCGCTTTCATAATTTTACTCGTTTCATCCATTAATGTGGGGATAAATCGAAGAGAAATTGACATCATTAATGCGATTTCATGAACAGGAACTTTCATACGCTTCAACGGCTTTAATAACGTCTCTAAACCATCTGTAATCTCAATTGGTGTCGTTGTTAACGTTAATAATGTCGTCATTAAAATAATAACGAAAAATCGTATAGAAATGTAGATCCCTTGCTCTAATCCTTTTTCATGTATCGAAAACCAACCAAGCTGGAATAGTACTTCCCCTTCTTTATTTGTAAAAATATGCAGGAAAAATGTAAAAAGAAAAATCCATAAAATTGGTTTTAAGCCCGAAAGTACATAACGAATCGGCACTTTTGCAAAAAATAAAGCAATGAGTGCATATAAAAATAAAAATCCATATGAAATCGCATTATTTGCTAAGAAAACAACAAATACATATAAAAAGACAATCAACAGCTTCGTACGAGGATCAAGTTGATGAATGAGTGACTGACCTGGAATGTATCTCCCAATAATCAACTGCTGCATGATTCATGACCACCTTTTCGTAACACCTGCACAACTTCATGAGTAAGATCCTCTAAAGATAAGGTAGCCTTCGAAATTGAAATACCAAACTTCTCTTCAATTGCACGTTTATACTTTAAAGACATTGGAAGATCCACACCGATTTGTTCTAATTCATCAGCATGTGAAAATACTTCCTCTGCTCTTCCTTGCAAAAAGACCGTTCCTTTATGCATGACCACTATTTGATCTGCATACTTAGCGGCATCCTCCATATTATGGGTAACAAGAATGACTGTAAGCCCCTGCTCCTTATGCAAATTGTAAAACATCTCCATGAGCTCGTGCTGTCCTTTCGGATCAAGCCCTGCTGTAGGTTCATCTAATACAAGCACTTCGGGTTCCATCGCAAGTACACCTGCGATTGCAACACGCCTCATTTGCCCACCGCTTAATTCAAACGGAGAACGTGCTAATAACTCTATGTCCAATCCAACAAGCTGGATTGCATCTTTCGCCTTTTGTTTCGCCTCTTCTTCAGATACACCAAAATTAGTAGGCCCAAAACAAATGTCCTTTTCAACTGTTTCTTCAAATAGTTGATGTTCTGGAAACTGAAAGACAACCCCTACTTTTTTTCGTAGCGGCTTAAGTTTCTTCTCTTTCTTCCCTGCTGAAATTAAATGTTCACCAATTTGAACCGTACCATTTGTCGGCTGCAATAAACCATTTAAATGTTGAATCATCGTCGACTTACCTGAACCAGTATGACCGATAATGGCATAATAGCCCCCACTTGGAAACGACACGTCTACATCATAAAGTGCGCGTCTTTCAAATGGAGTTTTATATTGATAACGATGTTCTACTTTTTGGAATGTAATCTCCAAAGTTCGTTCACCAAGCTTTCCATTGTAAGATGCGTATTTTGCAAGTGAATTTCATTTCTTTTTAATAATTCTGCTATTTTCACCGAAAAAGGTACATCTAATCCAATCTCTTGGAGCATATGAGAGGATTTGAAAATTTTCTCTGGAGTACCTTCCTCTAATATTTCTCCCTTGTTCAAAATAATAATACGGTCTGACTGTGCCGCTTCTTCTAAATCGTGCGTAATCGATAACACCGTAATACCCTTTTGATTAACAAGTTGTCTGACCGTTTCTACTACTTCACGTCTCCCCTGAGGGTCTAACATTGAAGTTGCTTCATCTAGTATTAAAATAGATGGCTGAAGTGCTAGAACACCCGCTATTGCGACTCGCTGCTTTTGTCCACCAGATAACGAATGGGGTTCTTCATTTAAAAAATCTTCCATACGGACAAGTTGCAGAGCTTGTTCTAGTCTTTCTATCATCTGCTCCCTTGGCATTCCGATGTTCTCTAGGCCGAATACAACGTCATCTTGTACTGTCGTTCCAACAAATTGATTATCTGGATTTTGAAATACCATCCCAATTTGCTTTCGAACATCCCATACTGTTTCCTCTGATAAAATCATTGTATCATTTAAAGTAATTGTCCCTGATTCCGGTAAAAATAAGCCATTCAATAATTTTGCAAGTGTAGACTTCCCTGAACCATTTTGTCCAATAACAGATACCCATTCTCCTTCATATAAGGAAAACGAAACATCTTTTAATGCATAAGAGGCTGCCCCAGGATATTGAAATGATATATTTTCTGTCCGAAGTTTCTCTTTTTTCAATACAAGGCACCCTTTCTTCCGCCAAGTTAGCCTATTTTTTTATACTTAAAAAAAAAGGGCCATGACCAGTTACTTGAAAAGAACTGTCCTGCCCTTTTAATCATCATTATACTAACTCGATAATTACCATTGGTGCTGCGTCTCCGCGACGTGGACCAATTTTTGCAATACGAGTGTATCCGCCTTGGCGCTCAGCATAGCGTGGAGCTACATCAGCGAATAATTTTTGAAGTGCATCTTGACCAGTCTCAGCGTTAGCAACCTCATTACGGATGAAAGCTGCTGCTTGACGACGAGCATGAAGATCTCCGCGTTTACCTAAAGTGATCATTTTTTCCACTACAGAACGAAGTTCTTTTGCACGAGTTTCTGTCGTTTGGATGCGCTCGTTGATAATTAAATCAGTAGCTAAATCACGTAACATAGCTTTACGTTGCGCACTTGTACGGCCTAATTTTCTGTATGCCATTCGTAGTTCCCTCCTTTGTTGATGGGTTTAAATCCTCAGTCGTCTTTACGTAAACCTAAACCTAATTCCTCAAGTTTATGTTTAACTTCTTCTAGGGATTTACGTCCTAAGTTACGAACTTTCATCATATCTTCTTCTGTTTTGTTCGCAAGCTCTTGTACAGTATTAATTCCTGCACGTTTTAGGCAATTATAAGAACGAACAGAAAGATCTAGTTCTTCGATAGTCATCTCAAGAACTTTTTCTTTTTGATCTTCTTCCTTCTCGACCATAATCTCAGCATTTTGTGCTTCGTCAGTTAAACCAACAAAGATATTTAAATGCTCAGTTAAGATTTTGGCACCTAAAGAGATAGCTTCTTTTGGCCCGATGCTTCCATCCGTCCATACATCAAGCGTAAGCTTATCATAATTAGCCACTTGTCCGACACGTGTCTTTTCCACTTGGTAAGTCACACGTGATACTGGAGTATAAATAGAATCAATAGGAATTACTCCTATTGGTTGATCTTCGCTTTTATTTGCAACAGCTGGCGTATACCCACGGCCACGCTTTGCAGTTAAACGCATGCGGAAATGCGCATTTTTTGCTAACGTTGCAATGTGTAAATCTGGATTTAAGATTTCAACATCACTATCGTGAGTAATATCAGCAGCTGTGACAATACCTTCGCCCTGTACATCGATTTCCAACGTCTTCTCTTCTTCAGAGTAGATTTTAAGAGCTAACTTTTTCAAGTTTAAGATCATCGTAGTAACATCCTCTACTACGCCCTCTACTGTTGAAAATTCGTGTAAAACGCCATCGATTTGGATAGCAGTTACAGCGGCACCAGGGAGTGAGGATAAAAGAATACGACGTAAGGAGTTACCCAAAGTAGTACCATATCCACGCTCAAGCGGTTCAATCACGAATTTGCCATACTTAGCATCTTCGTTAAGTTCAACCGTTTCGATTTTCGGTTTTTCGATTTCAATCATTAACTAAACCCTCCTTCAAAACGTCGAAACCCCGGTTAAACAAAGGAAAAACCTCTGTTTAACCGAAAGTCCCCCTTAGGCAGTTCCCGATTGTGCACAACAAGCGATGTTTCTGTACGAAATTTCTCGATAATGCATCATATCCATTATAGACAAAAGGGAAAATTCTATACAGAAAAATTACACACGACGACGTTTTGGTGGACGACATCCATTATGAGGAACTGGAGTAACATCTCTAATTGCTGTTACTTCTAGACCTGCCGCTTGAAGAGCACGAATTGCAGCTTCACGACCAGCACCAGGACCTTTAACAGTAACCTCTAAAGTTTTTAAACCATGCTCCATTGCAACTTTAGAAGCAGCTTCAGCAGCCATTTGCGCAGCGAATGGAGTAGATTTACGAGATCCACGGAAACCAAGTGCACCAGCACTAGACCAAGAAAGTGCGTTACCGTGAGTATCTGTAAGTGTTACGATTGTGTTGTTGAAAGTAGAACGAATATGAGCTATACCAGCTTCAATATTCTTTTTCACACGTTTTTTACGAGTGTTTGTTTTACGTGCCATTGTTAGTTCAACCTCCTTTACTTATTATTTCTTTTTATTTGCTACTGTACGACGTGGACCTTTACGTGTACGAGCATTGTTTTTAGAGTTTTGACCACGAACTGGTAAACCACGACGGTGACGAAGACCACGGTAAGAACCGATCTCCATTAGACGTTTAATGTTAAGAGATACTTCACGACGAAGGTCTCCCTCAACTTTAATACGATCGATGATATCACGGATACGTCCTAATTCATCTTCCGATAAATCACGAACTCGTGCTTCCGAAGAAATACCAGCTTCTGTAAGAATTTTTTCAGCAGTTGGGCGACCAATGCCGAATACGTAAGTTAAAGAAATAACAACGCGCTTGTCACGAGGAATATCTACACCTGCGATACGTGCCATTATGAATGCACCTCCTTCTGATTAACCTTGTTTTTGTTTATGTTTAGGGTTTTCACAAATAACCATTACTTTTCCACGTCTACGAATAACTTTACATTTTTCGCAGATTGGTTTAACTGACGGTCTTACTTTCATGTCTCGAACCTCCTTAAAGATTACGGAGTGCTATATTATTTAAAACGGTACGTAATACGACCACGATTTAAATCGTACGGAGATAATTCTACCGTAACTTTGTCTCCTGGTAAAATACGAATAAAGTTCATACGGATTTTACCAGAAACGTGAGCCAATACGACATGCCCATTCTCTAATTCTACTTTGAACATAGCATTTGGCAACGTTTCAAGAACGGTACCTTCGACTTCAATTACATCATCTTTAGCCATTCAATAGTTCTCCCTTCTTCAAATCAGTAACATTTTACACTGCTCTGAAATCCCGGAGAGCCAGCTACTTATAAAGTGGTAAGGATTTCGTATCCTGCTTCTGTAAGAGCAATCGTGTGCTCAAAGTGGGCACACCATTTACCATCTACCGTTACCACTGTCCAGTCATCAGATAGTGTTTTTACATATCGTCTTCCTTGATTCACCATCGGCTCAACACAGATGACCATTCCCGGCTTTAATCTAGGGCCTCTATTTGGTGGACCATAGTGCGGGATTTGAGGGTCCTCATGTAAGTCTTGCCCGATTCCGTGACCAACATACTCCCTAACGATCGAGAATCCATTCTCTTCAGCATGGGTTTGAACCGCATGTGAGATATTTGATAATCTTTCGCCTGGTTTTACTTGTTCTAGACCAAGATACAACGATTTTTCTGTGACATCAAGTAACTTTTGAACAGATTCAGAAATGTTTCCAACTGGATATGTCCATGCAGAATCTCCATGGTACCCATTGTATTTCGCACCAATATCGATACTGATGATATCGCCCTCTTCGAGCTTACGCTTCCCTGGAATCCCGTGTACAAGCTCTTCATTTACAGAAGCACATATGCTCCCCGGAAATCCGTTATATCCTTTAAAAGATGGCGTAGCACCATATTTTCGAATCGTCTTTTCCGCTATTTGATTGAGCTCTTTCGTTGTAATTCCTGGAGTAATATGTTGTTTCAACTCTTGATGAGTTAAAGCAACGATCCTGCCAGCTTCTCGCATGATTTCTATCTCGCGAGGAGTTTTGCAGATGATCATTACGCTAAGCACCCGATGAGAACATCGATATCAGCAAATACTTTATTGATATCTTGCTCACCATTAATGCTTTCTAAGTAACCAAGCTCCCCGTAGAAATCAAGCAAAGGTTTTGTTTGCTTAATATTTACATCTAAACGATTTGCTACAGTTTCCTCGTTGTCATCAGAGCGTTGATATAATTCGCCACCACATTTATCGCACACATCAGCTTTTGCTGGCGGATTGAATTCTAAGTGGTAAGTCGCACCGCACTCTTTACAAATGCGACGACCTGTAAGGCGTGTTAATAACAACCCTGAATCCACATTAATGTTTAAAACATAATCGATTTTTTTGCCAAGATCTTTCATAATCTCTTCAAGAGCTGATGCTTGTGCAACAGTTCGTGGGAAACCATCTAATAAGAATCCTTTAATACAGTCTTCTTGACTTAAACGTTCACGAACAATTCCGATTGTAACTTCATCTGGAACAAGCGCACCTTTATCAATAAAAGATTTTGCTTGTAAACCAAGTTCAGTTTCAGCCTTCATAGCTGCACGGAACATATCTCCCGTTGAGATGTGAGGGATGTTATACTTGGCAACAATCTGTTCGGCTTGTGTACCTTTACCAGCACCAGGAAGCCCCATTAAAATTAAGTTCATCCTTGTTCCCCCTCAGTACATGAGCATGTAGGGAAGATAATTCTTCCCACTTACTCACTGCTTGATAAACCCTTTGTAATGGCGTTTTACTAATTGGCTTTCTAGCTGCTTCATTGTTTCTAAAGCAACGCCGACAACGATTAACATACTCGTTCCGCCAATCTGTGCAGATGGAGGAAGATTTCCCAATTTCGTAAAGATAACTGGTAAGATTGCAATCGCTGCTAGGAAAATTGATCCCACAAAGGTCAAACGATACAAGATTTTTGTTAGATATTGTTCTGTATTCTTACCCGGACGAATACCTGGAACATATCCACCTTGCTTGTTTAGATTCTCTGACATTTGCTCTGGATTAACCTGAACAAATGCATAGAAGTATGTGAAGGCCACAATGAGCGCAACATATATGATCATTCCCACTGGGTGAGAATAGTTAAAGTTTGCAATAATCCACTGCGATACATCATGTTTCGGGAAGAACTGTGCAATAGTTGGAGGCGTAATTAAGAATGAAACAGCAAAAATGACTGGAATAACACCCGCACTATTTACCTTAAGTGGTAAATGAGTGTTTTGTGCTCCAGCATGATTCCCATTCCCTCCTGTTACACGCTTCGCGTATTGAATTGGGATCTTTCTAACAGCCTGTTGAATGAAAATAACACCAACAATAACTGCTAGCACAGCTAGTAAAATCAATGCAACTTTAACGATACTCATGAACAATTGATCTCCGATATTTTGAAACTGTTGTTGATACACTTGAGATATAACACTTGGGATCGCTGCGGCAATACCACCAAAGATAAGAATGGAAATACCATTACCTACACCTTTAGATGTAATCTGTTCACCTAACCACATTAAAAATGCAGTACCAGCAGTCAGTACCGTAGCAATGTATAAATAAGTGCTCCAACCTGGATTCAAAATTAATTGCCCACCTACCATACCGTTAAAACCGATTGACATACCAAACCCCTGAATAAACGCAAGAACAATTGTAAAGTAACGCGTGAATTGCGTTAGTTTACGACGGCCCATTTCGCCTTGCTTCGACCATTCCGAAAATTTAGGAACAACATCCATCTGCAATAATTGCACGATGATGGATGCTGTAATATACGGCATGATTCCCATCGCGAAGATGGAGAAGTTCTTCAAGGCGCCACCGCCAAATGTATTTAGGATACCTAAGGCATTTAATTGATCTTGTGCTTTCAGTACGTCTCCATTTGTAAATGGCACTGGGATAAACGTGCCAATTCTGAATACGACTAACATCGCTAAAGTGAATAATATTTTACGTCTTATCTCAGCAACGCGCATAAAGTTGGAGATTGTACGAAACATTAGATCACCTCAACTGATCCGCCAGCTGCTTCAATTGCTTCTTTAGCACTTGAAGAGAACTTGTGCGCTTTAACAGTTAATTTTTTCTCTACTGCTCCGCTTGCAAGAATTTTAACACCGTCGTTTAATTTGCTGATAACGCCAGTTTCCAGCAATAATTCAGGTGTTACTTCTGTACCATCTTCAAAACGATTTAACGTTGATAAGTTTACAATAGTAAACTCTTTACGGTTAATGTTTGTGAAGCCGCGTTTTGGTAAACGACGGAATAGTGGAGTTTGACCACCTTCGAAGCCAAGACGAACACCGCCGCCAGAACGTGCGTTTTGTCCTTTATGACCTCTACCAGCAGTTTTACCGTTACCAGAACCGATACCACGACCGACACGGTTACGTACTTTACGAGAACCTTCTGCAGGTTTTAATTCATGAAGTTTCATTCCCAGGCACCTCCTTATATTAATGAGTTATCCTTAAGCTTCTTTTACAGTTATAAGGTGAGAAACTTTGTTGATCATACCAAGAATAGCAGGAGTTTCTTCCTTAACTACAGTTGAATTCAACTTTTTAAGACCTAAAGCTTCTACCGTCGCACGTTGATCTTGTGGACGACCAATTACACTACGAGTGAGGGTAATTTCTAACTTTTTCGCCATTTGTTTTCCCTCCTTAACCTAGTAGCTCTTCTACAGATTTACCGCGTAATTTTGCAACATCTTCAGCGCGCTTAAGTTCGCTTAATCCGTTCACAGTAGCGCGAATCATGTTGATTGGTGTGTTAGTACCAAGAGATTTCGAAAGAATATCTTGTACACCAGCTAATTCTAGTACCGCACGAACAGGTCCACCAGCAATAACACCAGTACCCTCAGCAGCAGGTTTTAAGAATACTTCACCAGCTCCAAAATGACCGTTGATTGTGTGTGGAATTGTTGTACCAACTAATGGTACTGCGATTAGGTTTTTCTTAGCGTCTTCGATAGCTTTACGGATTGCGTCTGGTACCTCTTGTGCTTTACCAGTACCGAATCCAACATGACCGTTTTTATCGCCAACTACAACTAGTGCAGCAAAGCGGAAACGACGACCACCCTTAACAACTTTCGCGACACGATTTATCGTAACTACACGTTCTTCAAGTTCTAATTTACTTGGGTCAATGCGTTGCATCAATTTTCCCTCCTTTGACCATTAAAATTGTAATCCAGCCTCACGAGCAGCTTCAGCTAGAGCTTTAACACGGCCATGGTATAAGTAACCACCGCGATCAAATACTACTTCTTTAACGCCTTTCTCTACAGCACGCTTAGCAACTGATTCTCCAACTTTCGTAGCAGCTTCAGTATTGCTAGTACCGTTAAGAGCAAGGTCTTTATCAAGAGTAGATGCACTTACTAATGTTACACCATTTACATCATCAATAACTTGAGCGTAAATATGTTGGTTAGAACGGTACACGTTTAAACGTGGACGTTCTGCAGTACCAGTAAGTTTAGCACGTACACGTGCATGTCTTTTCTTACGAGTCGCATTTTTAGCAGCTTTAGTGATCATTCTTGTCACTCCTTTCTTTCACCTAACGGGTTTACTTAGCAGTTTTACCTTCTTTACGACGAACAACTTCGCCTTCGTAACGAATACCTTTACCTTTATATGGTTCAGGAGCACGTACAGCACGGATGTTAGCAGCAAATTCGCCAACACGTTGCTTGTCGATACCTTTAATTACGATTTTAGTTGGTACAGGTACTTCAACTTCAAGTCCTGCTTCTGGAGTCATTTCTACTGGATGAGAATAACCTACGCTTAAAACAAGTTTATCACCTTGTTTTTGAGCACGGTAACCAACACCGACTAATTCAAGTCCGCGTGCAAAACCTGTAGTTACACCTTCAACCATGTTTCCGATTAAAGCACGAGTTGTACCGTGTAATGCACGGTGTTCCTTCTGTTCAGATGGACGCTCAACTGTTAGTGTATTTTCTTCAATTTTGATAGACATATCAGTTTTGAAAGTACGAGTTAATTCACCTTTAGGGCCTTTTACTGTTACAGTATTGTCTTCTGCAACTGTAATAGTAACACCTGCAGGGATTTCAAGAATCTTTTTACCAATACGAGACATGTGGTCACACCTCCGTTCGTTTTAAATATATATTACCAAACGTATGCTACTACTTCTCCACCAGTTTGTAATTGACGAGCGTCTTTGTCCGTCATTACTCCCTTAGATGTAGAAACAAGAGCGATACCTAATCCGTTAAGTACACGAGGTACTTCATCAGCTTTTGCGTAAACGCGTAAGCCAGGTTTACTGATACGTTTTAATCCAGTGATTACACGTTCATTGTTTGCACCATATTTCAGGAAAATACGAAGGATACCTTGTTTGTTATCCCCGATGTATTCTACATCACGAATGAAACCTTCACGTTTTAAAAGATCAGCGATCTCTTTTTTGATTTTAGAAGCAGGAACCTCTAATTTCTCATGACGTACCATGTTCGCATTACGGATGCGAGTAAGCATGTCTGCAATTGGATCTGTCATCACCATGTGTTTTACCTCCTTCCCATTTGTGGGTTTTACCAACTAGCTTTTTTAACACCAGGAATTTGACCTTTATATGCAAGTTCACGGAAACAAATACGGCAAAGCTTAAATTTGCGGTATACAGAATGCGGACGACCGCAGCGTTCGCAACGTGTATACTCTTGTACTTTAAACTTAGGAGTACGCTTTTGTTTCGCGATCATAGATTTTTTAGCCACGTTTTCGCCTCCTCTACTTAGCGTTGGCTTCCATTATTTTTGGAATGGCATACCGAATTGTGTTAAAAGTTCACGAGCTTCTTCATCAGTTTTCGCTGTAGTAACGATTACGATGTCCATACCTCGGACTTTACTTACTTTATCATAATCAATCTCAGGAAAAATTAGTTGCTCTTTAACACCTAATGTGTAGTTCCCACGACCATCAAATGATTTCTTAGAAACACCACGGAAATCACGTACACGTGGTAAAGAAACTGATACTAATTTGTCGAAGAACTCATACATTTGCTGACCGCGTAAAGTTACTTTCGCACCGATTGGCATACCTTCACGAAGACGGAAACCAGCGATTGATTTTTTAGCGCGAGTTACAACAGGTTTTTGACCTGCGATTTGAGTTAATTCTTCTACTGCATTGTCTAAAGCTTTTGAGTTAGATACCGCGTCACCAACACCAGTGTTGATTACGATCTTTTCGATTTTCGGTACTTCCATCACAGATTTATAGTTAAACTTGCTCATTAGAGCAGGAGTAATTTCCTTTTGGAACTTCTCTTTAAGGCGATTCAATGAAGTGACCTCCTTTCTTAAGAAAATTATTTATCTAATAATTCACCAGATTTTTTTGCAATACGCACTTTTTTACCATCTTCTACTTTGAAGCCTACGCGAGTAGGTTCGCCTGTTTTCGGATCTAATACCATAACATTAGAAACGTGAATAGGTGCTTCTTTCGTAATAATTCCACCTTGTGGATTTAATTGAGATGGCTTAGAGTGTTTTTTAACGATGTTAACACCCTCAACGATAACACGGTTTTGCTTTGGGAAAGCCACAAGGATAACACCTTGTTTTCCTTTGTCTTTACCAGTGATTACCTGAACTTTATCACCTTTTTTTACATGCATCTTAATTCTGCACCTCCTTAGCAAGGCAATACCTTAAATTATAGAACTTCTGGAGCTAAAGAAACGATCTTCATGAAGTTGCTATCACGTAATTCACGAGCTACTGGTCCGAAGATACGAGTACCACGTGGGCTCTTATCGTCTTTGATGATAACCGCTGCGTTTTCATCAAATTTAATGTAAGAACCGTCCGGACGACGAGCTCCGCTCTTCGTACGTACCACTACTGCCTTAACAACGTCACCTTTTTTAACAACGCCACCTGGTGTTGCTTGTTTTACCGTAGCAACGATAATATCACCAATATAAGCATATTTACGACCAGAGCCGCCTAATACTTTAATTGTTAAAAGTTCGCGGGCACCAGAGTTGTCAGCAACTTTCAAACGAGATTCTTGTTGGATCATGTTATGAAACCTCCCTTCGGACTAAAAATTCCGATTCGTCTATTTAGATAACAACCGCTTCTTCAACGATTTCAACTAAACGGAAACGCTTAGTAGCAGAAAGCGGGCGAGTTTCCATGATTTTAACGATATCGCCAAGTTTCGCTTGGTTTTGCTCATCATGGGCTTTATACTTTTTAGAATACTTAACACGTTTTCCGTACAAGGAATGAGTTTTGTAAGTTTCAACTAAAACTGTAATCGTTTTGTCCATTTTGTCAGAAACAACACGACCAGTATAAACTTTGCGTTGGTTACGTTCGCTCACTATGCAAACCTCCCCTCAATTTATCGATTAATTCCGATCTCTCTTTCACAAACTACAGTTTTCATACGAGCAATCGCTTTACGTACTTCACGGATGCGAGTTGGATTCTCTAATTGTCCTGTAGCAAGTTGGAAGCGAAGATTAAACAACTCTTCCTTTAAAGCTTTAACTTTTGTTTCGATTTCGGCAGTGGTTAATTCACGAATATCATTAGTTTTCATTAGATTCACCACCATTTACTTCACGTTTTACGAATTTACATTTCACTGGTAATTTGTGAGCTGCAAGACGTAATGCTTCGCGTGCTACCTCTTCAGATACACCCGCAATTTCAAACATAATTTTCCCAGGTTTTACTACTGCTACCCAGCCTTCTGGTGCCCCTTTACCGGAACCCATACGTACTTCTAGAGGTTTTGCAGTGTAAGGTTTAGAAGGGAAAATTTTAATCCATACTTTACCGCCACGTTTCATGTGACGAGTCATTGCACGACGAGCAGCTTCGATTTGACGGTTTGTAATCCATGAAGCAGCTAGTGCTTGTAAACCGAATTCACCAAAAGCGATTTCAGTTCCACCTTTTGCACGACCACGCATTTTACCACGATGCTCTCTACGATATTTTACGCGTTTAGGCATTAACATATTATTTTCCTCCTTCCTCAGAAGCTTTCTTTTTTGTAGGAAGGACTTCTCCACGGTAGATCCATACTTTTACGCCTAATTTACCGTATGTTGTATCAGCTTCAACTGCTGCATAGTCAATATCAGCGCGAAGTGTATGAAGTGGAACAGTTCCTTCACTGTAAGATTCTGCACGAGCGATATCAGCTCCGCCAAGACGACCAGAAACCTGTGTTTTAATACCTTTTGCTCCTGCACGCATAGCACGTTGAATAACTTGCTTTTGTGCACGACGGAATGATACACGGTTTTCTAATTGACGAGCGATGTTTTCGCCTACTAATTTAGCGTTAAGATCAGCTCTCTTAACTTCTAAAATGTTGATGTGTACACGCTTGCCTGTTAATTGGTTAAGAGCTTTACGAAGTGCTTCAACTTCAGTACCACCTTTACCAATTACCATACCAGGTTTCGCAGTGTGAATTGTAACATTTACACGATTTGCTGCACGTTCGATTTCTACTTTAGCAACAGCAGAATCTTTTAAGCGTACAGTAATGTACTCACGGATTTTGATGTCTTCATGTAATAACGTAGCATAATCTTTCTCAGCGAACCAACGAGATTCCCAGTCGCGGATAATACCGACACGAAGACCAATTGGATTAACCTTCTGACCCATCGATTATCCCTCCTTCTTTTCTGATACCACAACTGTGATGTGGCTTGTGCGTTTGTTAATTTGGCTTGCACGACCCATTGCACGTGGACGGAAACGTTTCAACGTTGGACCTTCGTCAACGAAGACTTTTTCAACAACTAGGTTGTTAATATCCATCTCATAATTGTGCTCTGCATTTGCGATTGCAGATTTTAAAACTTTTTCTACAACTGGAGAAGCAGTTTTTGGTGTGTGGTTAAGGATAGCAATCGCTTCACCCACTTGCTTACCTCGGATTAAGTCTACTACTAAACGAACCTTACGAGGAGCAATACGAACTGTTCTCACTACTGCTTTAGCTTGCATTGAAGTGCCTCCTCTCATTATCTTCTAGTTTTCTTATCGTCAGCAAGGTGACCTTTATACGTACGAGTTGGTGCGAATTCACCTAACTTATGGCCAACCATATCCTCAGTGATGTACACAGGTACGTGTTTACGACCATCATATACAGCAATTGTATGTCCGATGAACTGAGGGAAGATTGTTGAACGGCGAGACCAAGTTTTAACAACTTGTTTTTGCTCAGATGCAACTAATTTTTCCATTTTGTTCATTAAGTGATCATCGACAAATGGTCCTTTTTTTAAGCTACGAGCCATTTTGGTGCCTCCCTTCGTGATTGGCGTACGGTTCTTGAAGCGAACCGTACTACAATCCCATTATTTTTTACGACGACGAACGATAAATTTATCAGACGCTTTGTTTTTCTTACGAGTCTTGAATCCAAGAGTTGGTTTACCCCATGGAGACATTGGAGACTTACGTCCGATTGGAGAGCGACCTTCACCACCACCGTGTGGGTGATCAACCGGGTTCATTACAGAACCACGAACTGTTGGACGCTTACCTAACCAGCGAGAGCGACCTGCTTTACCGATTTTGATAAGTTCGTGTTGTTCGTTACCAACTTGACCGATTGAAGCGCGACAAGCAGATAATACTAAACGTACTTCACCAGAAGTTAAACGTACAAGTACGTATTTTCCTTCTTTACCAAGTACTTGAGCAGATGTACCAGCAGAACGAACTAATTGTCCGCCACGACCAGGCTTAAGCTCGATGTTATGAACAACAGTACCTACTGGAATGTTGATTAATGGTAATGCGTTACCGATTTTAATGTCAGCTTCAGGGCCAGACACAACTTCCATACCTACTTCTAAAGTTTTAGGAGCAAGAATGTAACGTTTTTCACCGTCAACGTAATTAATTAATGCGATATTCGCAGAGCGGTTTGGATCATATTCGATCGTAGCAACGCGTCCTGGAATTCCATCTTTGTTACGCTTAAAGTCGATGATACGGTATTGACGCTTATGTCCGCCACCTTGATGACGTACAGTAATTTTACCTTGGTTATTACGACCAGCCTTTTTGCTTAAAGGAGCAAGTAAAGACTTTTCCGGTCTGTCGGTCGTGATTTCAGCGAAATCATTCGTAGTCATATTACGACGACCGTTAGTAGTTGGATTATACTTTTTAATTCCCATCTCAATTTCCCTCCTTCTTTAGTAAGAATTAAACGCCTTGGAAGATTTCGATTTCTTTGCTGTCAGCAGTTAGCTTAACGATTGCTTTACGACGACGGCTAGTAAAACCAGCGTGACGACCAACGCGTTTTGCTTTCGGCTTGTAGTTCATGATATTTACTTTGTCTACATTAACACCAAAGATCGCTTCTATCGCGTCTTTAACTTCTGTTTTATTAGATTTAACGTCCACGTCGAACGTGTATTTTTTTTCAGCCATCATTTCCATAGAACGTTCAGTGATAACTGGGCGCTTAATGATATCACGAGGATCTCTCATTATGCAAGCACCTCCTCTACTTTTTCCACTGCCGCTTTTGTCATGATTAGCTTATCATGATGAAGCACATCTAGCACGTTTACGCCATCAGCAGTGATTACTGTTACTCCTGGGATATTGCGAGCAGATAACTCTACAGATTCGTTTGCATCAGCAGTTACGATAAGAGCTTTCTTCTCAACAGTTAATCCTTTAAGTACTGCTACCATGTCTTTTGTTTTTGGTGCATTTAACACTAGGTCTTCAAGAACTACAATGTTGTTCTCAACTACTTTAGTAGCTAATGCAGATTTGATTGCTAAACGACGAACTTTCTTAGGAAGTTTGTACGCATAGCTTCTTGGTGTAGGTCCGAATACCGTACCACCACCACGCCATTGAGGAGAGCGGATAGAACCTTGACGAGCACGTCCAGTTCCTTTTTGACGCCATGGTTTACGACCACCACCGCGAACTTCAGAGCGAGTTTTTACTTTGTGTGTACCTTGACGTAAAGATGCACGTTGCATCATTACAGCTTCAAATAGTACAGCTTCATTTGGTTCGATACCGAAAATAGCTTCAGCTAATTCGATTTCACCAACCTGTGAACCAGTTTGGTTATATACAGTAACTTTTGGCATTGGAATTCCTCCTTCCTATTGTGAATTATTTGCTAACCTTCACAGCGCCTTGAACAACTACAAGAGATTTCTTAGCACCTGGAACGTTACCTTTTACTAGTAATAAGTTGCGCTCAGTGTCAACTTGAACGATTTCTAAGTTTTGGATAGTAACTTGGTCTCCACCCATACGTCCAGCAAGTTTTTTGCCTTTGAATACACGGTTCGGAGCAACTGGCCCCATTGAACCTGGACGACGGTGATAGCGAGAACCATGAGACATAGGTCCGCGAGATTGTCCGTGGCGTTTAATAACACCTTGGAAACCTTTACCTTTAGAAATTCCTGTTACGTCAACGATTTCACCTGCAGCGAAAACTTCAACTTTTACCTCTTGACCAACCTCTAATCCGTCCACGTCTGCATCGCGGATTTCGCGAATGAAGCGCTTAGGAGTTGTAGATGCTTTAGCAGTGTGGCCTTGTTCAGGTTTGTTAGTTAACTTTTCACGTTTATCTTCAAATCCTAACTGAATTGCGTTGTAGCCATCAGTTTCAGTTGTTTTCTTTTGAAGAACAACGTTTGGATTAGCAGCGATTACCGTTACTGGGATTAACTCACCGTTCTCAGCAAATACTTGAGTCATACCGATCTTTCTTCCTAAGATTCCTTTGGTCATGAGTTACACCTCCTACATTTTTAAGTTATATGAATTATAATTTGATTTCGATATCTACACCAGATGGTAAGTCTAAACGCATTAATGAATCTACTGTTTGTGGAGTAGGACTCACGATGTCGATTAAACGTTTGTGCGTGCGCATTTCGAATTGTTCACGAGAATCTTTGTACTTATGAACAGCACGAAGAATTGTGTAAATAGTCTTCTCAGTTGGTAATGGGATCGGACCAGAAACTGTTGCCCCAGAACGCTTAGCTGTTTCTACAATTTTCTCAGCTGATTGATCAAGAATACGGTGATCATAAGCTTTTAAACGGATACGAATTTTTTCTTTTGCCATTATTTTCCCTCCTTCGTTCGCCTATTTCTAAAATAGACCTTCTCCATGGAAATTTCCCCACACCATGCCATGGCAAAGCGGCCGGGTGTGTCAGCAACCTTCCACTTCATCGCAGTCAAAGACCAACATTGTCTATTATACAATGTTATTCGTCTAGATGCAAGCATCTTTTTGTTTGCATCTGCTTTTCTCTACTTTTGCTATTATACATGGCACTTTAAAGAATATCAAGTTTTCATCTACTCTTATTTAACTTACAGTTTTTGGGTGTCACTTTCGTTTTATATACTATAGAAGAAACTCATTCAAAAATAGAAAATGCATCTCTTTCTTCTATAGTAATAAGCAATAAAAAAACTCAAGGGAGAATCCCTTGAGTTTTTAATAATCTAATTAAAGACTACTCAGCAACGATTGTAGCAACTACACCGTAACCTACTGTACGTCCACCTTCACGAATAGAGAATTTAGTTCCCTCTTCGATAGCGATTGGAGCGATAAGTTCGATAGTCATTTCGATGTTGTCACCAGGCATTACCATTTCAGTACCTTCTGGTAATTGGATGATACCAGTTACGTCAGTTGTACGGAAGTAGAACTGTGGACGGTAGTTAGCGAAGAATGGAGTGTGACGTCCACCTTCTTCTTTAGATAATACGAAAACCTCAGCTTTGAATTTAGCGTGTGCTTTTACAGAGCCAGTTTTAGCAAGAACTTGTCCACGTTGGATGTCTTCACGAGCAACCCCACGAAGTAGAGCACCGATGTTATCTCCAGCTTGAGCTTGGTCAAGAAGCTTACGGAACATTTCTACACCAGTTACAGTTGTATTAGCATTCTCTTCAGCAAGACCGATGATTTCTACTACGTCACCAACTTTAACGATTCCACGCTCAACACGACCAGTTGCAACTGTACCACGACCTGTGATAGAGAATACATCCTCGATAGGCATTAAGAATGGTTTGTCAGTTTCACGTTCTGGAGTTGGGATGTAAGCATCAACTTCAGCCATTAATTCGATGATTTTTTCTTCCCACTCAGCTTCTCCTTGAAGAGCTTTAAGAGCAGAACCTTTAATTACAGGAATATCGTCGCCTGGGAATCCGTATTCAGATAATAGGTCGCGAACTTCCATTTCAACTAATTCTAATAATTCTTCGTCGTCTACCATGTCGCATTTGTTTAAGAATACAACGATGTAAGGAACACCTACTTGACGAGAAAGAAGGATGTGCTCACGTGTTTGAGGCATTGGACCATCAGCAGCAGATACTACTAAGATACCGCCGTCCATTTGAGCAGCACCAGTGATCATGTTTTTAACATAGTCAGCATGACCTGGGCAGTCAACGTGTGCATAGTGACGAGTTTCAGTTTCGTACTCAACGTGTGCAGTTGAGATTGTGATTCCGCGCTCTCTTTCTTCTGGAGCAGCGTCGATTTGATCGTATCCGCGTGCTTCAGCACCACCAGCTTTTGCAAGAACTGTAGTGATCGCAGCAGTTAATGTAGTTTTACCATGGTCAACGTGGCCGATTGTACCGATGTTAACATGGGGTTTAGAACGTTCGAATTTAGCTTTAGCCATTCTAAATTCCTCCTTAGTTTATATAGGTTATTTTATATTTAGACTAGAAAGTGAAACTTAAGTCTCACTTTCTAAGCTTACATAAGTAGTTATACTTGAACAATCGATAAAAATCAATTATTCACCTTTATTTTTTTTAATAATTTCTTCAGAAACAGACTTCGGTACTTCTTCATAATGATCAAATGTCATTGAGAATGTTCCGCGTCCTTGAGTGTTAGAACGTAATGCCGTTGCATAACCGAACATTTCAGAAAGTGGAACCATAGCGCGAACAACTTGTGCGTTACCGCGAGCTTCCATACCTTCTACACGTCCACGACGAGATGTTACGTCACCCATAATGTCACCCATGTACTCTTCAGGAATTACAACTTCAACTTTCATCATTGGCTCAAGAATTACTGGGCTACATTTAGAAACCGCAGCTTTAAGCGCCATAGATGCAGCGATTTTGAACGCCATCTCAGAGGAGTCAACATCATGGTAAGATCCGTCAACTAACGCAGCTTTAATGTCAACTAGTGGATAACCAGCTAGTACACCATTTTTAAGTGAGTCTTCAAGACCCGCTCCAACAGCTGGGATGTATTCACGTGGAACTACACCACCGACAACCTTGTTTTGGAATTCGAATCCTTTACCTTCTTCATTAGGTTCAAACTCAATCCAAACGTGACCGAATTGTCCACGACCACCAGATTGACGAGCGAACTTACCTTCAACTTTCGCAGCAGCGCGGAAAGTCTCACGGTATGCTACCTGAGGAGCACCAACGTTTGCTTCCACTTTGAATTCACGGCGCATACGGTCAACGATGATATCAAGGTGAAGTTCACCCATACCAGCGATGATTGTTTGGCCAGTTTCTTGGTCAGTGTGAGCACGGAATGTTGGATCTTCTTCAGAAAGCTTAGATAATGCTGTACCCATTTTATCTTGGTCAGCTTTAGATTTTGGTTCGATAGCTACAGAGATAACTGGCTCTGGGAATTCCATAGACTCAAGGATAACAAGGCTCTTCTCGTCACAAAGAGTATCACCAGTAGTAGTATCTTTTAAACCTACAGCAGCAGCGATATCACCAGCGTAAACTGTTGAAATCTCTTCACGGCTGTTAGCGTGCATTTGTAGGATACGACCTACACGCTCACGCTTACCTTTAGTTGAGTTTTTCACGTATGATCCAGAGTTTAACACACCAGAATACACACGGAAGAACGTTAACTTACCAACATAAGGGTCAGTCATGATTTTGAATGCTAGAGCTGCGAATGGTTCTTCATCGCTAGACTTACGCTCGATAGCTTCCTCCGTATCCGGAAGAGTACCTTTAATAGCAGGTACATCTAATGGAGATGGTAGGTAGTCAATAACTGCGTCTAACAGAATTTGAACACCTTTATTTTTGAATGCAGAACCACAGATTACTGGGAAGAATTCAACAGAAGTTGTAGCCTTACGGATACCAGCTTTAAGCTCTTCTACAGTGATTTCTTCACCTTCTAGGTACTTCATCATCATTTCTTCATCAAGCTCAGCTACCGCTTCAATAAGTTTTCCACGGTATTCTTCAGCTAATTCTTTGTGCTCTTCAGGAATTTCGACACGCTCGATGTCTGTTCCTAAATCGTTAGCGTACATGTAAGCACACTCTTCAACAAGGTCAATGATACCATTGAACTCATCTTCAGCACCGATTGGTAACTGAATTGGATGTGCGTTTGCTTGTAAACGATCGTGGATTGTTCCTACAGAGTATAAGAAATCTGCACCAATCTTATCCATTTTGTTAACGAATACGATACGAGGTACACCATAAGTAGTAGCCTGACGCCAAACAGTTTCTGTTTGTGGTTCTACACCAGATTGCGCATCAAGTACTGCTACTGCGCCATCAAGTACGCGTAAAGAACGTTCTACTTCTACTGTGAAATCTACGTGTCCTGGAGTGTCAATGATATTTACACGGTGACCTTTCCATTGTGCTGTAGTTGCAGCAGAAGTAATTGTGATACCACGTTCTTGCTCTTGCTCCATCCAGTCCATCTGAGATGCACCTTCATGAGTTTCACCGATTTTATGAATACGTCCTGTGTAATACAGAATACGCTCAGTTGCTGTTGTTTTACCAGCATCGATGTGAGCCATGATACCAATATTACGAGTGTTTTCTAAAGAGAACTCTCTAGTCATTTGGTGTCTTGCTCCTTCCATATATGGATTGGATTATTTTATTTTAAGTAGCAAAAAAGCCACTTTATATTGTTACATATGCCAGTGTCCAGTACCCTCATTATGTAAAACGAGCGCCCAACGAAAGGGAGAGGCATTCTCCCTCTCCACACTTCCATAAGCGACAAATAAAGCGGTTTATGCTTACATTTATTTTACGTTGAATCCTACCAACGGTAATGAGCAAATGCTTTGTTAGCTTCTGCCATTTTATGAGTGTCTTCACGTTTCTTAACAGCTGCACCAGCGTTGTTAGATGCATCTAAGATTTCGTAAGCTAGACGCTCTTCCATAGTTTTTTCACCACGAAGACGAGCATAGTTTACTAACCAGCGAAGACCTAAAGTTGTACGGCGTTCTGGACGAACCTCAACCGGAACTTGGTAGTTAGCACCACCAACACGACGAGCGCGTACTTCAAGAACAGGCATGATGTTCTTAAGAGCTTGCTCGAATACTTCCATTGGTTCTTTATCTGAACGTTCACGAACGATTTCGAAAGCGTTATAAAGAATTGTTTGAGATTTACCTTTTTTACCGTCAACCATCATTTTGTTGATTAGGCGTGTTACAAGCTTAGAATTGTACATTGGATCTGGTAACACGTCACGTTTCGCAACAGGTCCTTTACGAGGCATATTGAGTTCCTCCTTTCATTATAAGTTTATTATTTTTTAGCAGGTTTTGGTCGCTTAGTACCATATTTAGAACGTCCTTGCATACGTTTGTCAACACCAGCTGTATCAAGCGCACCACGAACGATGTGGTAACGTACCCCTGGTAAATCCTTTACTCGACCACCGCGAATTAATACTACGCTATGCTCTTGTAGGTTATGACCGATACCTGGGATGTAAGCTGTAACTTCAATACCATTTGTTAAACGTACACGAGCGTATTTACGTAACGCTGAGTTCGGTTTCTTCGGAGTCATTGTACCAACACGAGTACACACACCACGTTTTTGAGGTGCAGAGATATCAGTTGATTTTTTCTTTAAAGAATTAAAACCTTTGTTTAACGCAGGTGATTTAGACTTCCATACTTTATCAGTACGACCATTTCTCACTAATTGGTTAATAGTAGGCATTTGTTTATCCTCCCTTCGCATGTTTGTATGACCACATATCCAGGTGGTTCATTATTAGTTGAAAACAAAGTTTTTGCAAGGAAGAGCAAATGCTCTCTCCTCACAAAAACAGTTTTAACTTATTATTCCTATTGCTGAAGCTCCCACTTGAATCCCCGAAACTTTTCCAAGCTTACGAACTGATTCAACTTTGGTTATGGGTACGTTATGTTGCAAGGCAGTACGAATGATAACATGGGTTAACCGCACATCAGCATCTTCCGCAATAACAACTTCTTTAACTATACCATTTTTGATTGCTTCCAATGTTCGTTTATAACCAACGACTACATTTTCAGCATTTGACACTTTTTGATAAGACATATAAATATCCTCCAAAGCATCGTTCAGGAGCAACCTTGATTATAGTAACATTTTGTCTCATACAATGTCAACTAGGATTAGCTGTTTTTATACAAAATTTACGACGGAAAATTTTACTGTTCCACATAAACTTCATCGTTTTCTACATTCATGTTATCTTGTGTTGTTTTTACAAGATCCACTTGGCGATAACGATTCATACCTGTTCCAGCAGGAACAAGCTTACCGATAATAACATTCTCTTTCAATCCTAGAAGCTCATCGCGTTTACCCTTAATTGCTGCATCTGTTAGAACACGAGTTGTTTCTTGGAACGATGCTGCAGATAAGAACGAATCAGTTTCAAGTGAAGCTTTAGTAATACCAAGTAGAACCGGTCTAGCTGTTGCTGGTTGTTTACCTTTCAGTAACACCTTCGCATTCGCATCAGTAAACTGATGGATGTCTAGTAATGTTCCTGGTAATACATCTGTTTCACCCGCATCACTTACACGAACTTTACGTAGCATTTGACGTACCATTACTTCTACGTGTTTGTCACCAATTTCTACCCCTTGCATACGGTATACTTTTTGAACTTCACGTAATAAGTATTCTTGAACTGCTGTAATGTCCGTTACTTTTAGTAATTCCTTCGGATCAATAGAACCTTCTGTTAACTCTTTACCGTGGCTAATTGGCTGTCCTAGAGTTACTTTCAGACGAGCACCGTAAGGAATAGCATACGTACGAGCTTCAACTTCACCCTGTACAACTACTTCTTGGCGATCTTTAACATCGTTGATCGCTGCGATAACACCGTCGATTTCACTGATAACTGCCTGACCTTTCGGATTACGAGCTTCGAAGATCTCTTGGATACGAGGTAAACCTTGTGTGATATCATCTCCGGCAACCCCACCTGTATGGAACGTACGCATCGTTAACTGTGTACCTGGCTCACCGATAGATTGAGCTGCGATAATACCTACCGCCTCTCCTACTTCTACGTCTGTACCAGTTGCTAAGTTACGACCGTAACACTTTTTACATACACCATGGCGAGTATTACACGTAAACGCTGAACGAATATTTACAGTTTCAACACCCGACTTTTCAACGATATGAGCAATATCTTCAGTAATTAATTGATTTTCAGCAATTAATACTTCACCTGTTTCAGGATGTTTTACAGTTTTTCTCGCAAAACGTCCAACAAGACGATCATATAGTGACTCAATAACTTCATTACCCTCTTTAATCGCACCAATTAGTAAACCACGATCTGTCCCACAATCATCTTGACGAACAATTACATCTTGTGCAACGTCTACAAGACGACGTGTTAAGTAACCAGAATCGGCAGTTTTAAGTGCTGTATCGGCAAGACCTTTACGCGCACCATGCGTAGAGATGAAGTACTCAAGTACTGTTAAACCTTCACGGAAACTTGATTTGATCGGAAGCTCAATGATACGACCAGATGGATTGGCCATCAGACCACGCATACCAGCAAGCTGAGTAAAGTTCGATGCGTTACCACGGGCACCGGAATCACTCATCATGAAGATTGGGTTGCGTTTATTCAAGGATTTCATCAGTTTTCCTTGGATAACATCTTTTGCATTACTCCAAATAGAGATAACGCGATCGTAACGTTCTTCTTCCGTGATTAAACCGCGACGGAATTGTTTAATTACATTATCTACTTTTGCTTGTGCTTCATGGAGAATTTCATTTTTTTCGCCTAATACAAGAATGTCTGATACCCCAACTGTAATACCAGCTTTTGTAGAGTATTTAAATCCTAAGTTTTTCATACGGTCAAGCATGCGAGATGTTTCCGTAATTTGGAAACGTTTGAATACTTCCGCAATAATGTTACCAAGGATTTTCTTGCTAAATGGCGCCACTTCTTCGCGACTAGCAATAATTTCTTTAATGTTCGCACCTTTTTCAACGAAATATTCCGCTGGTGTTTCTTTTTCAAGGTTTGAGTTTGTTGGTTCATTAATATAAGGGAACGACTCTGGTAAGATTTCGTTAAATATTAATTTACCAACTGTTGTTAATAGAAGCTTACTCTTTTGCTCTTCAGTAAACGTTACATTATTTACCGAACTCGCAGCAACTGCAACACGTGTGTGCAGATGTACATATCCATTTTGGTATGCAAGTATTGCTTCGTTTGCATCTTTGAAGACCATACCTTCACCGATTGCACCCTCGCGCTCAAGTGTTAAGTAATAGTTACCTAATACCATATCTTGAGATGGAGTAACAACTGGTTTTCCGTCTTTTGGATTCAAGATGTTTTGTGCCGCTAACATAAGAATACGAGCTTCCGCTTGTGCCTCTGATGATAACGGAACGTGAACCGCCATTTGGTCACCGTCAAAGTCCGCGTTGTATGCAGTACATACAAGTGGGTGAAGACGGATTGCACGACCCTCTACTAGTGTAGGTTCAAACGCCTGGATACCAAGACGGTGAAGTGTTGGTGCGCGGTTTAGAAGTACTGGATGCTCTTTGATCACAGATTCTAAAACGTCCCAAACTTCAGGGTGTACACGCTCGATTTTACGTTTAGCACTCTTAATGTTGTGTGCTAATCCTTTTCCAACTAACTCTTTCATAACGAAAGGTTTAAACAATTCAAGTGCCATTTCTTTCGGCAATCCACATTGGTACATCTTTAAGTTCGGTCCTACAACGATTACAGAACGGCCAGAGTAGTCAACACGTTTACCTAATAAGTTTTGACGGAAACGTCCTTGTTTACCTTTAAGCATGTGAGATAGTGATTTTAATGGACGGTTACCTGGTCCAGTAACTGGACGGCCACGGCGACCATTATCGATTAATGCGTCTACAGCTTCTTGTAACATACGTTTTTCGTTTTGAACGATGATGCTTGGTGCACCTAAGTCCAATAGACGTTTTAAACGGTTGTTACGGTTAATTACACGACGATATAAGTCATTTAAGTCAGAAGTAGCAAAACGTCCACCATCTAACTGTACCATCGGGCGTAGTTCTGGTGGGATAACTGGAAGAACCTCTAAGATCATCCAAGATGGGTGATTTCCAGAGTTACGGAATGCTTCTAATACTTCTAGACGTTTAATAGCACGAGTACGGCGTTGTCCTTGTGCTGTTTTTAATTCTTCTTTTAAGAAGTCTACTTCTTTATCTAAATCGATGTCTTGCAGTAATTTTTTAATCGCTTCTGCACCCATAGCAGCATGGAATGTACTGCCATATCGATCACGATATGCACGGTATTCTTTTTCAGAAAGTAATTGCTTCTTATCAAGTGGTGTATCTCCACTTTCTGTTACAACATAAGAAGCGAAATAAATTACTTCTTCAAGCGCGCGAGGGGACATGTCTAAGACAAGTCCCATGCGGCTCGGGATACCTTTGAAATACCAAATATGAGATACAGGAGCAGCTAATTCGATATGACCCATACGTTCACGACGAACTTTTGCACGCGTTACTTCAACGCCACATCGATCACAAACTACACCTTTATAACGTACACGTTTATATTTTCCGCAATGACATTCCCAGTCCTTTTGTGGTCCGAAAATACGCTCACAGAACAAGCCATCTTTTTCAGGCTTTAACGTACGATAGTTAATTGTTTCTGGTTTCTTAACTTCACCGTATGACCAAGAACGAATCTTGTCAGGTGAAGCAAGTCCAATCTTCATATATTCAAAGTTATTTACATCTATCAAGGGGCCTACCTCCCTTTTAGTCTACAGGTTATCCCAATTATTCCTTAGTTGTCTCAACTTCAACATTCAATTTATCTGCTGATTGATGATCATCATCTTCCGTATCACGCATTTCAATTTCTGTATCGTTGATCGACATCATTTTAACGTCCATACCTAAACTTTGCAGTTCTTTAATCAATACTTTGAATGATTCAGGAACGCCTGGTTCTGGAACATTTTCACCTTTAACAATTGCTTCATACGTCTTAACACGTCCAATAACATCATCAGACTTCACTGTTAAGATTTCTTGAAGAGTATAAGCGGCACCATAAGCTTCAAGTGCCCAAACCTCCATCTCACCGAAACGCTGTCCACCGAACTGAGCTTTACCTCCAAGAGGTTGCTGCGTTACAAGTGAGTATGGTCCAGTAGAACGAGCATGAAGCTTATCGTCAACCATGTGCGCAAGTTTGATCATATACATGACACCAACAGATACACGGTTATCGAATGGCTCACCAGTACGTCCGTCATACAGGATTGTTTTCGCGTCATTTGCCATACCAGCTTCTTCAATTGTGCCCCATACATCTTCCTCACGAGCACCATCGAATACCGGTGTTGCAATGTGAATACCAAGGTATCTTGCTGCCATACCAAGATGAAGCTCTAATACCTGACCGATATTCATACGAGATGGTACCCCCAATGGGTTTAACATGATATCGATTGGCGTACCATCTGGTAAGTAAGGCATATCTTCTTCCGGTAAAATACGGGAAATAACACCTTTGTTACCATGACGACCGGCCATTTTGTCACCTTCAGAAATTTTACGCTTTTGAACGATATATGCACGTACAAGTTGATTCACGCCTGGTGGCAATTCATCGCCATCTTCACGGTTAAACACTTTTACGTCTAAGATAATACCGCCACCACCGTGTGGTACACGTAGTGATGTATCACGTACTTCACGTGCTTTCTCACCGAAGATTGCATGTAATAGACGTTCTTCTGCCGTTAATTCTGTTACACCTTTTGGCGTTACTTTACCAACAAGTAGATCTCCATCTTTTACTTCAGCACCGACGCGAATAATACCGCGCTCGTCAAGATTACGAAGTGCATCTTCTCCAACATTCGGGATATCACGTGTAATTTCTTCTGGTCCAAGCTTCGTATCACGAGCTTCTGATTCATATTCTTCAATATGGATAGAAGTGTACACATCATCTTTTACAAGGCGCTCACTCATGATGATCGCATCCTCATAGTTATAACCGTCCCATGTCATAAAGCCAACAAGCACGTTACGTCCAAGAGCTAGTTCACCTAGTTCCATAGAAGGACCATCCGCAAGGATTTCACCTTTTACAACTTGGTCTCCAACACTTACGATTGGACGTTGGTTGTAGCAAGTTCCTTGGTTAGAACGAATGAATTTTTGCATTTTGTAGCGATCTAAGTCGCCTTTTACTGTTTGACCGTCAACGTCTACATAGCGACGTACCCAAACTTCACGTGCTTCTACGCGCTCAACAACACCAGGCTGTTTACAGATTACTGCAGCACCTGAGTCTTTTGCTGATACGTACTCCATACCTGTACCTACAATCGGAGATTCCGGATTTATTAACGGAACCGCCTGACGTTGCATGTTCGCTCCCATAAGTGCGCGGTTAGAGTCATCGTTTTCTAAGAACGGAATACAAGCTGTCGCTGCCGACACTACTTGTTTTGGAGATACATCCATGTAGTCGATGCGTTCTTTATTTGTGACAATGTTTTCACCACGGAAACGAGCTACGATATCTTCATCAAGGAATTCCCCTACTTCAGATAATTTCATATTCGCTTGGGCTACAACATAGTTATCTTCTTCATCTGCTGTTAAATAATCAACCTGCCCTGTTACAAGACCAGTTTCTGGGTCAACACGACGGTATGGCGTTTCAATGAAACCAAACTCATTTACTTTCGCAAACGAAGATAATGAGTTAATCAAACCGATGTTTGGTCCCTCTGGTGTTTCGATTGGACACATACGACCATAGTGAGAGTAGTGAACGTCACGTACTTCAAAGCCTGCGCGCTCACGCGTTAAACCACCGGGTCCTAATGCAGATAGTCTTCGTTTGTGAGTTAACTCTGCTAATGGGTTTGTTTGATCCATGAACTGAGATAACTGAGAACTTCCGAAGAACTCTTTAATAGATGCAATAACCGGGCGAATGTTAATTAACGCTTGTGGTGTAATTGCATTTGTATCTTGAATCGACATTCTCTCACGAACAACACGTTCCATACGAGAAAGACCGATACGGAATTGGTTTTGTAGTAACTCTCCTACAGAACGCAGACGACGATTTCCTAAGTGGTCAATATCATCTGTATCCCCTACTTTATATAGCAAGTTAAAGAAGTAGCTAATAGAAGCAAGAATATCACCTGGTGTGATGTTTTTTATATCACGAGTAATATTTGCATTCCCAATTACGTTTATAGATCGTTCGCCTTCTGATTCTGGAGCATAGATCTTAATAGATTGCAGCTCAACATCGCCTGCTACCACTCCACCCATTGGTTTCGCTGTTTTGAATCCAATGTTTTTCTCTAAGTAAGGTAGAATACGATCCAGTGTACGACGATCTAAGACTGTTCCTTCTGCCGCTAAAATTTCACCAGTTTCTGGATCCACCAGTGTTTCAGCTAAACGTTGGTTAAACAATCTGTTTTTAATGTGTAGCTTTTTGTTGATCTTATAGCGACCTACATTTGCTAAATCGTAGCGCTTCGGATCAAAGAAACGAGACACAAGTAAGCTCTTTGCATTTTCTACTGTTGGTGGTTCACCAGGGCGTAGACGCTCATAAATTTCAAGCAATGCTTTCTCTGTGCTATCTGTGTTGTCTTTTTCTAACGTATTGCTTAAGTATTCGTTATCACCTAAAAGCTCGGTGATTTCTTGATCAGAGCCAAACCCTAATGCGCGTAACAAAACAGTTACAGGAAGTTTACGCGTACGGTCAATACGCACATATACAACATCCTTAGCATCTGTTTCATACTCTAACCAAGCTCCGCGGTTTGGAATTACAGTAGCAGTAAAACCACGTTTTCCGTTTTTATCCACTTTGCCACTATAGTATACGCTTGGAGAGCGAACTAACTGGGAAACGATAACACGTTCTGCACCGTTAATTACGAATGTTCCAGTCTCTGTCATGAGTGGGAAATCTCCCATGAACACATCTTGTTCTTTTACTTCACCAGTTTCCTTGTTGATTAGACGCACTTTTACACGAAGTGGTGCTGCATACGTCACATCACGCTCTTTGCATTCTTCTACAGAGTATTTAGGTTCACCTAAGCTGTAGTCGATAAATTCAAGCGATAGATTTCCCGTAAAGTCTTCGATCGGAGAAATGTCTTGGAACATTTCTCGCAAACCCTCATCAAGAAACCACTGATAAGAAGAGGTTTGAATTTCGATAAGATTTGGTAACTCTAATACTTCACTAATACGGGCATAACTTCTTCGTTGGCGGTGGCGTCCGTATTGAACTAGTTGACCTGTCAACTGCTTCACCCCTCAAATCATGAGTATTATAAATGCACAAAAAAATTTGTGCAAAAATCACAAATAAATACAACTACTGCTATTAGCGTAGTTTTTTTCTCTTAAAGATAGATACGTTGAGTCTTTCTATCTGCTCAAAAAAGAAAAATGGCTTCTATAAGAAAACCATCATTCTGTTTCATAATCTGCTGATTTTACTATCTTTTCCAAGAGAAACAAAAATATACATCTTTCTCAACGCAGAAAATCATATATTGGCATTGTATAATGTTAACATAGCCAAAAATAACCGTCAACGCTTTTTTGATTTTATGATATAATATCCTTTTTTCTTTTCTACAACTTCAACTTCAGAAAATGCTTCTTCTAGTTTTTTAAGCGCAGATGGCGCACCTTGTTTCTTTTGAATAACAATCCACAATTCTCCACCTGAAACTAAATACTCCACAGCCTTTTCTAAAATCTCATGCACGATATCTTTACCAGCACGAATTGGAGGATTAGATAGAATAGCAGCATACTTGCCATCTACATTTTCATAGACACTACTTTGCAAAATACGTATATTTTCAATTCTGTTATTAGCGGCATTTTCTTTTGCAAGTCCCAAGGCCCTTTCATTCACATCCACCATGTGAATTTCACGATCTTGAAACTCTTTCGCTAACGACAAACCGATTGGACCGTACCCACATCCTACGTCTAACACATTACCTTTAACATCTGGCATTTGAAACGCTTCAATTAAAAGACGAGAACCAAAGTCCACTTCGTTTTTCGAGAACACCCCATGGTCAGATAAAAAAGTAAATCGAGATTCACGAAGTGTAAATTCCCATCGTTTACGATCACTTTTACTAGAAGGGTCGTTAGAAAAATAATGGTCTGCCATATGGCCACCTCTTTTCTTTACAGTTAAAAAAAAAGCTCGCATGAGAGCGAGCTTTTTTTAAAAGCACCAAAAGTTAATTACTTAACTTCTACAGCAGCGCCAACCTCTTCAAGTTTAGCTTTCATTTCTTCAGCTTCCTCTTTAGTAACGCCTTCTTTGATTGCTTTTGGAGTGTTGTCAACTAATTCTTTAGCTTCTTTTAAGCCAAGACCAGTGATTTCACGTACAGCTTTGATAACTTTGATTTTTTGAGCGCCAGCACTTGCAAGTACTACGTCAAATTCAGTTTGCTCAGCAGCAGCTTCACCAGCGCCACCAGCTACAGCTACAGGAGCAGCAGCAGTTACGCCGAATTCTTCCTCGATAGCTTTTACTAAGTCGTTAAGTTCTAATACAGTCATAGATTTAACTGCTTCAATGATTTGTTCTTTAGTCATTGTAAATATCCTCCCTTAAATAGGTTTGTATTGTTTTATAGATAACAAGTAATTATCTTTTAAAAAATTAAGCGCCTTGCTCTTCCTTTTGATCTGCAACTGCTTTAGTAGCAAGTGCAAGGTTACGGATTGGAGCTTGAAGAACGCTAAGAAGCATAGAAAGTAAGCCTTCACGTGATGGAAGAGTAGCGATAGCTTTAACCTCATCAAGTGTTACAAGTTTACCTTCGATTACGCCTGCTTTAATTTCTAAAGCTTCATGATTTTTAGCGAAGTCGTTTAATACTTTCGCAGGAGCAACTACATCCTCGTTACTGAACGCGATTGCGTTTGGTCCTGTTAAGAATTCGTTTAACTCAGCCATTTCAGCAGACTCTGCAGCACGACGAGTTAAAGAGTTTTTGTAAACTTTGAACTCAACGCCAGCTTCACGTAAGTTTTTACGTAATTCTGTTGCTTCAGAAACTGTTAAACCACGGTAGTCAACAACAATTGTAGATTTACTCGCGCGAAGTTTTTCAGCGATTTCAGTTACAACTTGTTGTTTAGTTTCGATTACTTTGCTCATGTTATTACACCTCCTGTAGATTATATAGAAGATGTACCGAAAGTGCACTAAAAACCTCCATGCCCAACTTGTAGACATGGAGGCATATAGTCACAGAAAAAAGATTCCGCTTCGTATATTAACACCTAGGTAGGGAATTAAGTCGAATCGACTCCTACTGTCTACGGTACACTATTAAAATTCACAACATAAATGATTATATTAAAACTTCTTTAAGAAGTCAACTTCCAATTTTTACGCAAGTGTAGAAACGTCTACGCGTACGCCAGGTCCCATTGTAGAAGCAACAGTTGCGTTCTTCATGTAAGTACCTTTTGCAGCAGCTGGCTTAGCTTTTTGTAGCGTGTCAGCAATTGTTTTGAAGTTTTCTACTAATTTAGCATCTTCGAAAGATACTTTACCGATTGGAACGTGGATGTTACCAGCTTTATCAACGCGGTATTCAACTTTACCAGCTTTGATTTCGTTAACAGCTTTAGTTACATCGAAAGTAACTGTTCCAGTTTTAGGGTTTGGCATTAAACCTTTAGGTCCTAATACACGACCAAGTTTACCAACTTCACCCATCATATCAGGAGTTGCTACTACTACATCGAAATCGAACCAACCTTTTTGGATTTTACCGATGTAATCAGCATCGCCTACGAATTCAGCGCCAGCAGCTTCTGCTTCTTTTGCTTTTTCGCCTTTAGCGAATACTAATACACGTTGTACTTTACCAGTACCGTGTGGAAGAACAACTGCACCACGAATTTGTTGGTCAGCTTTCTTAGGGTCAACACCTAAACGGAATGCAGCTTCTACAGTTGCATCAAATTTAGCTGTGTTTGTTTTCTTTACTAATTCTACTGCTTCTGTTGCAGAGTAAGCAGATGCACGATCAACAAGCTTCGCAGCTTCAACGTACTTTTTACCTCTTTTAGCCATGTTTGTTTCCTCCTTGAATGTGGTTTTAGCGGAATAACCTCCCACGTTTACGCCTTCATTCCGGGAACCCCCGAGGATGTGCGCCCATCCATTTATTTAAAAATGATAATCATTTACGATAATAAAGGTTGCGAATTGGAATTCCAGACCCGCAACCTTTTTTACAAAAAACAAATCGAATTAGTCTTCGATAACGATGCCCATACTGCGCGCAGTACCTTCAACCATACGCATTGCAGCTTCTACACTAGCAGCGTTTAGGTCAGGCATTTTAGTTTCAGCGATTTCGCGTACTTTATCACGCTTAACAGTTGCCACTTTATTACGGTTTGGTTCACCAGAACCAGACTCAATACCAGCTACTTTCTTAAGAAGAACAGCAGCAGGAGGAGTTTTAGTAATGAAAGTGAATGAACGGTCCTCAAATACCGTAATTTCAACAGGGATGATAAGACCAGCTTGATCAGCTGTACGAGCGTTAAACTCTTTACAGAAGCCCATGATGTTAACACCTGCTTGTCCTAATGCTGGACCAACCGGCGGAGCTGGATTAGCTTTACCTGCAGGAATTTGAAGTTTTACTATTTTAATTACCTTTTTAGCCACGAGACACACCTCCTTAAGTCCGTGATGTGGTCAATTGGGCAGTGATTTGCCCTCCCACTTCATATTTTATCATAATGATAAAATCTTTTTCAAAAAACGTCTCCGTTACCGAAGACGTACTGACTTAAAAGATATTATCACTTTTTACAATTCATTTCAAGTTTCATTTTATAATTTTTCAATTTGATGGAAATCAAGTTCAACCGGAGTCTCGCGACCGAACATGTCTACAAGCACGCTAACTTTTTTCTTTTCCACATCAATTTCTTCAATCGCACCTGTATAATCCGCGAATGGCCCCTCATTTACACGCACTGTTTCATGAAGTTCAAATTCGAAATCAACCACTTCATTGTCCATTCCCATATGCTTCATGATGGTAACAACTTCCTCTTCCAATAGAGGCGATGGTTTAGATCCTGAACCAGAAGAACCAACAAAACCTGTTACTCCTGGCGTATTACGAACAACATACCAAGAATCGTCAGTCATGATTAGTTCTACTAATACGTAACCTGGGAACACTTTTCTTTTCGTTATTTTTTCTTTACCATTTTTCATTTCTACTTCTACTTCTTCCGGGACAACAACACGGAAAATTTTATCTTGCATACCCATTGATTCTACACGTTTCTCTAGGTTTGCTTTTACTTTATTTTCATATCCAGAATAAGTATGGACAACATACCAACTTTTTTCCATTCATTTAGGACGAGCGTCCTTCCCTCCCTGACGTACATTTTTTTGCGCAAATGAAAAAACCCGTTCACCGGGCTTTTACACAGTTCTTATAAATAACATTATATCATGGATAAGTGCTTCTTATTCAAGAATTAACCAAGAATTAACCGAATTAAAGAAGAAATGCCCATATCAACCACTGCGAAGAAAATCGCAAAGAACACAACTGTCGCGATAACAGTCGTTGTTGAGCGGAGTAATTCATCTTTTTTAGGCCAACTTACTTTTTTCATTTCGCGACCTACATCGCCGAAAAAGTTCGTTAAACGCATCTACGGGACCTCCAGTGTATTATTTATTTTGTTTCTTTGTGAACTGTATGCTTATTGCATGTTTTACAAAACTTCTTTATCTCAAGTCGCTCTACTGAGCTCGTATCTTTCATCGTAGAGTAGTTTCGATTTTTACACTCTTCACATGAGAGTACAACTTTTTTCCTCATTAGTTACACCAACCTTGTAACATTGTCCCTAAAAATGTATCATACAACAAAAGACAATGTCAATGTCATGACTTTCACTCTCTTAACAAAAAGAAAACAGGTGAATTATTTTACACCTGCGGCACTTGCTATGAATTTAAAGTTGTACTCTCTCTCATCTCCATATATCTTTCTAATTTCCTTTTTACACGCTGCAATGCGTTATCAATAGATTTCACGTGCCTGTTTAACTGTTCTGAAATTTCTTGATAGGAACGACCATCTAAGTATAAAGAGAGCACTTTTCTTTCTAAATCGCTTAATAATTCAGATATTTTTGATTCTATGTCTGTATATTCTTCCTGACTGATAATCATCTCTTCTGGATCAGTTACTTTCGATTCCGAAATAACATCTAATAGTGTTCGATCAGATTCCTCATCGTAAATTGGCTTGTCTAAAGACACATACGAATTTAACGGAATATGTTTTTGCCTTGTTGCTGTTTTAATAGCGGTAATAATTTGTCGAGTGATACACAGTTCAGCAAATGCTTTGAACGAAGACAGCTTGTCCCCTTTATAATCACGAATGGCTTTAAACAACCCAATCATGCCTTCTTGAACAATGTCTTCTCGATCGGCACCCACTAAGAAATAAGATCTTGATTTCGCGCGAACAAAGTTCTTATATTTGTGAATTAAATATTCTAGAGCGTCAGTATTACCTTTTCGAACTAACTCAACGATTGCCTCATCCTCTAAATCACGAAATGTAACGTCGCCTACACTTACGAAGCCTGCTTCCACCCTGATCCCTCCGACCGCTATATATTTAGCAATATTATACAGTAAAAAGATAAAGAGCGTCAATGCCTCAACGCTCTCCTCTTCTTAATTTTTCTAATTTTTCTGTAATATCCTCACTAAATATCTTTCGCATGGCGGGTTGCTTTTCTTTCGTGTCTTTTGTACACCTTCTTACTTGTTGTTCCATCGCTTGCACTTCTAACTCTAATTCACGCGCAGATTTTCGAAGTGCACCTTGCGCAAATATAATCCATTGCTCCGTATAATCCGAAGTTGCAACGTATATTTGTGTATTTATATTTCTAAGCTCAATCGCAAGTTGTTCTATCTTTTCATCTGCAGTTTGATTCTTTCTCGTGAATATTACTTCCACCCGCGATTGTTTCATCTTTTTTTCAATACCATAGACTGTATAGGCATCAAAGACAATCATTACCTTTGTGCCTGTATAGCCTTGATAATCCGCCATCTTATCAATAAGTGCGTCTCTTGATGACTGTAAATCTACATCCCGCAGTTTCTTCAAGTCTCCCCAAGCCCCGATAATGTTGTAACCGTCAACGATTAAAATATCGTTCATTTTTTATTTACCAATTTCGTGACGTTTACGATATACCTCATACATTAACAAACTTGCGGCTACTGAAGCATTTAAGGATGTAACTTTACCGACCATCGGTAAAGTAATTAGGAAATCACACTTTTCACCAATAATACGACTCATACCTTTTCCTTCACTACCAATTACTAGTCCGATTGGCATATTACCATCTAAATTACGGTAATCTGTTTTCCCTTTGGCATCTGTACCAGCAATCCAAAGTCCGCGTTCTTTTAATTCATCAATTGTACGCGATAAATTTGTTACACGTGCAACAGGAATATATTCAATTGCCCCAGTCGACGCTTTCGCAACTGACGCTGTAAGTCCTACCGCTCTTCTTTTTGGAATAATAACCCCATGAGCCCCTGCTGCATCCGCAGTACGCATAATAGAACCTAAG
This sequence comes from Bacillus sp. S4, assembly GCF_040838205.1. Classification (NCBI taxonomy): domain Bacteria; kingdom Bacillati; phylum Bacillota; class Bacilli; order Caryophanales; family Bacillaceae; genus Bacillus; species Bacillus sp. S4. Next base: position 14,823 of record NZ_JBFPJI010000005.1, on the reverse strand, counting down.
TTATGTGGGTCTTCAATTTCATCTAAAATTAAGAAGAACGGATCTTCATTGCGTTTTTCTGCTAATTTAAACAAATCCTCTAACTCAGCATATTGATATGCAGCTACTTGAGCAATTACACCTTGATGATTTCCCTCAACCAATTGATCTAATTTCTTCTTTGGTGCGTGTTGCAAAATAACCTTATTCTCTTTTGCTAATGCTAGTACAATCTGCACTTGTCCTTTGGCAGCACCTTCTGCTACCAAAATTTTATTAATATCTCGCCCCGCTCTTAAAGCTTCAATTACAGGGTTACGTCCGATAATATATTCACTACTCATGATGATGTGCTCCCTTCCTTTTCGTCCAAAACGTCAATCGCCTTATATACAATCTCGTCCAATCTTTCACGATTATTCAACAAGTGATGATAACCGATTAGCGCTTCAAAGGCTGTACTGTGTCGATATGTTTGTACATCTGTATTTTTTGGAACAGTACCCGAATTCGCATTACGCCCTCTTCTTAATACCGCCTCTTCCTCTTCTGTCAAAAATGCCGTCTCTAATAAATGATAAACAACTTTCGCCTGTGCTTTTGCCGAAACAAAGCTCGTCCCTAAGCGATGTAATTGATTAGGGCGAACTTTCCCCTTTTGAAGGAGGTGATAGCGGATATATTGTTCGTATACCGCATCACCCATATATGCTAACGCTAAGCTGTTCAATTGCTTTGCATCAATCATTCTTATCCTCTTTTCCATCTTGTACCTTGAGCGGTATCTTCTAAAATAATATTACGTCCTTTTAAATCATCGCGAATTTGATCAGATAATGCGAAGTCACGATTTTGACGAGCTTCAATACGCTTCTGGATTAGTGCTTCAATTTCTTCATCAAGCAACTCTTCTTGCGCTAATTCTAATCCTAAAATACTAAATAATGTTTCAAGTTGTTTTACATACGCTTCAATTACAATTTTAGAAGTATGTTCTTCTAACAAATATTGATTTGCGTGATTTGCTACGTTATATAATTCAGTAATCGCATTAGCCGTATTGAAATCATCATCCATCGCTTCTTCGAATGCAACCTGGAACTTTTCCATTTCAGCTAACCATTTTTCATTATGGTCCGTTAAATCCGTACTACTTTCCATACGATGCTTTAAGTTACCGTAAGCTGTTTTAATTCTTTCTAGTCCATTATTCGTACTTTGCAATAAATCTTCACTAAAGTTAATTGGGTGACGGTAATGTACCGATAGCATAAAGAACCTGATTAACTGTGGATTATATTGTTTGATGATATCGTGAACTAAAATGAAGTTTCCAAGCGACTTAGACATCTTCTCGTTATTAATATTAATATATCCATTATGCATCCAATAACGTGCAAATGTTTTTCCTGTCAACGCCTCAGACTGCGCAATTTCATTTTCATGATGAGGAAATGCTAAATCTTGACCACCAGCATGAATATCAATTGTATCCCCTAAATATTTACGCGCCATTGCTGAGCATTCAATATGCCACCCTGGGCGTCCTTTCCCCCAAGGGCTTTCCCAGAAGATTTCTCCTTCTTTCGCAGCTTTCCATAAAACAAAGTCAAGAGGGTCTTGTTTCTTTTCTCCTACTTCAATACGTGCACCGTGACGTAAATCTGCAATCGGTTGATGTGATAATTTACCGTAACCTTCGAATTCTTTCGTTTTAAAGTACACATCACCTTCTGATTCATATGCATACCCTTTATTCACAAGTTCTTGAATAAATTCAATAATGATATCCATATTTTCTGTTACACGTGGATGAACCGTTGCATGCTTGCAACCTAGTGCCGTTACATCTTCAAAGTAAGCTTCAACAAAACGATCTGCAATTGTTGGCACATCTTCACCTAATTCATTTGCCGCCTTAATTAATTTATCATCCACGTCAGTAAAGTTAGATACATACTGCACATCATATCCTTTATATTCTAAGTAACGGCGTACTGTATCAAATACCATAGGTGGTCTTGCATTCCCAATGTGAATGTAGTTATACACTGTAGGTCCGCACACATACATCTTTACCTTATTTTCTTCTAATGGCATAAACTCTTCTTTTTGACGCGTTAACGTATTATAAATGTGAATAGTCATTTTTATCCTTCCTTTCTACCTTTACTTCGAGTTGCTTTCTCAATTTATCAAGTTCTGCTTCCATAACCTTTAATTTATCAAAAATCGGATCCGGGAGATCAGAATGATTTAATTCTTGACCAATCTTTACTCCATTTTGAATAACGACTCGGCCAGGTATACCTACAACTGTAGAATGTGCAGGAACTTCCTTCAACACGACAGATCCTGCTCCAATTTTAGAATTCTCTCCAACAGTAATAGAACCTAGTACTTTAGCACCTGTTGCAATTAATACATTATCCTGAATTGTAGGGTGCCTCTTTCCTTTTTCTTTACCTGTACCACCTAATGTGACACCTTGATAAATTGTTACGTTTTCGCCAATTTCACACGTTTCGCCAATTACAACCCCCATTCCATGATCAATGAAAAAACGACGACCAATAGTTGCTCCTGGATGAATCTCAATGCCAGTAAAAAAACGACTAACTTGCGAAATCCAACGTGCCATAAAGAAAAAATTCCTTTTATAAAAAGCATGTGCAATTCGATGGCCCCAAACTGCATGTAATCCAGAGTAAGTTAAAATGACTTCGAAATAACTTCGTGCCGCTGGATCCTGTTCAAAAACGACTTCAATATCTTCCCGAAGCCTCTTAAACATCGATGTTCCCTCCCCTTTATGGGCTGCTTTTTTCGAGTGAACTAACTCCCCTAACTCTCCCTGAATCTTTATACAAGGGGATAAAACTTATACTCACACCCATTTACATGGTATAAAAAAAAGACGCCTCTGTCATATAGACAGAGACGCCTTTTAAGCGCGGTTCCACTCTGTTTAGGCTAAAGAAGCCTCAAACTCATCCATGATAACGGTTTACACCGCTTCTGTTTACTTTGCGCCCTAAGACGTTCCGCGAAATACTTCGCTGTTCAACAGAAGACTCGAAGGGGCATTTCAAAAATCCGCTTATAAACCACTTCCAGCCTAAGGGTGGTTCTCTCTGTAAAAAGCCTGATTTTCTACTTCTCCTTCTCGTCGCTTTTCCTTATTAGATTTTAGGTATACTTATTATATTGCTAAACCTAGAAAATGTTAACCAATTACTTTTTGAATACGATTTAAAACTTTTTCTTTTCCAAGAAGAGCAATAGCGTTAGGAAGCTCTGGACCATGTGTTTGTCCAGTAGTAGCAACACGGATTGGCATAAATAGGTTTTTACCTTTATGTCCTGTTTCCTTTTGAACTGCTTTAATAGCCGCCTTAACTGCCGCTGGCTCCATTGCTTCTAAAGCTTCTAATTGATCGGCAAATGTACGAAGTACTTCAGGTACTTGTTCACCCTTCAATACTTCTTGTCCCTCTTCTTCATGATCAACATGATCTTTAAAGAACATTTCAGAAAGCTCTACAATTTCAGCTCCAAAGCTCATTTGGTCATGATATAAAGCAATTACATCACGAACCCATGCTTGTTCTTGTTCACTTAAGTTTTCACCTACGCGACCCGCTTTCACTAAATGCGGTAAGCTTAGTTCAACAACCGTATCTAAATCTTGTTTTTTCATATATTGGTTGTTCATCCATTTTAGTTTTTGAGAATCAAATAATGCAGGTGATTTTGATAAACGAGCTGCATCAAACATTTTGATAAACTCATCTTGAGAGAAGATTTCTTCTTCACCTACTGGTGACCAACCTAGTAATGCAATAAAGTTAAAGATTGCTTCTGGAAGATATCCAAGCTCTTTATATTGCTCAATAAATTGAATAATAGATTCGTCACGCTTACTTAGCTTTTTACGGCTTTCGTTTACAATTAAAGTCATATGACCGAACTTCGGGATATCCCAACCGAAAGCTTCATAAATCATCATTTGTTTTGGCGTGTTTGAAATATGATCATCACCACGAAGTACGTGTGTAATCTCCATTAAGTGATCATCTACCGCTACCGCAAAGTTATAAGTTGGAATTCCATCTTTTTTCACGATAACGAAATCACCAAAATCATTTGAATGGAATGCAACTTCATCTTTTACGATATCTTTAAACGTGAAGTCGCTATCAGCCGGCACACGGAAGCGAATACTTGGAATACGGCCTTCAGCCTCAAATCCTTTAATTTGCTCCTCAGTTAAATCACGGTGGTTTCCTGCATAACGCGGTGTTTCACCACGAGCGATTTGTCCTTCACGCTCTGCCTCTAGCTCTTCTTCTGTCATATAACATTTGTAAGCTAAATCACGCTCTAATAAATCTTCATATAATTTTTTATAAATATCTAAACGCTCTGTTTGACGATATGGTCCAAATTCACCACCAACATCAACACCTTCATCCCAGTCCATACCGAGCCATTTCAAGTATTTTAATTGGCTTTCTTCTCCACCAGCAACATTACGTTTCACATCAGTATCTTCAATACGAATAATAAACTTACCATCTTGATGACGAGCAAATAAATAATTAAATAATGCCGTACGCGCATTTCCGATATGTAAGTGTCCTGTTGGACTTGGCGCATAGCGCACTCTCACTTGCTTTTCCATAGTTGGTACACCTTCCAATCTTAATGTCAACACATTCTATAATTGTACACCAAAAAAACGTGATTATCCATCTTACGAATTAAAAATCACTATTTTTTCTGTAATAAAACAACCGCTTGAGAAGCAATCCCTTCTTCTCTACCTGTAAATCCTAATTTTTCTGTTGTTGTTGCCTTTACATTAATATTATCAATAGACGTTTCTAGTAGTTCACTAATGCGTTTACGCATGCTTTCAATATGCGGTGCCATTTTTGGCTTTTGGGCAATAATTGTACAATCTAGGTTCCCTAGCTCATAACCTTGTTCACACACAAATTCCCAAACCTTTTGTAACAATACAGCTGAATCCGCATCTTTAAAGGCAGGATCTGTATCAGGAAAATGTTTTCCAATATCTCCTGCTGCAATTGCTCCTAGACATGCGTCAGCAATCGTATGTAACAATACATCTGCATCCGAGTGACCGATTAATCCTTTTTCATGAGGAATTGTAATTCCGCCGATAATTAACGGTCTACCTTCCGCAAATTCATGTACATCAAAACCTTGTCCAATTCGAAACATTCTTTACATCCTCCTCAATCTAAACTACTTTATGAATTCTATATTATATTGCTATCTCTATAAAGAAAAGCTCGGCAACTGCCGAGCTTTTCTTTACTATAATACCATCACTTCTATTTCTTCTGAACATGAAGGAAACTTTCAGCAATTAGTAAATCCTCTGGAGTCGTCACTTTAATATTATAGTAACTCCCCTCTACCACGCCTACTTGCTTCCCGACACGTTCTACGAGACTTGCATCATCTGTACCAAGAAAACAACTTTGCTTTGCACTTCTATGAGCTTCTAATAAAAGAGGAACAGAAAATCCTTGCGGTGTTTGAACCGCTTTAAGCTGAGAACGTTCTACCGTTTCAACAACAACACCCTGTTCTACTTTCTTAATTGTATCCTTCACTGGCACTGCACAAATGGAAGCTCCATATTTCTCTGCTACAGTTAATACATCTTGCATCATCTTATTCGTTACGAACGGGCGCGCACCATCGTGTACGAGAACATACTCAACTCCGCTCACATACTGAAGCGCATTATACACACTATCTTGTCTTTCAGCCCCGCCTTGAATAAATTGCACCTGCTTTTCAACCGGGTACTTCTGTATTAACTCCTCAAAATAAGGACGTTCCTCTTCGTTAATTGCCATGATAATACGTTTACATGCTTTATCTTTTTCAAAAGCACGTAATGTATGCACAATGATAGGTACTCCATTTATAAGTAAGAACAACTTGTTTTTACCAGCACCCATCCGTTTCCCTTGACCCGCTGCCGGAATAATTAATGTATACATATTAATAATCCTCTACTTATAATGCTTTTTCTAATAATTTACGTTTTGCGAAAATCATACGACCAGCCGATGTTTGCAACACACTTGTAACTAGTACATTAAGTTGCGAACCGACATATTCTCTACCGTCTTCTACTACAATCATCGTGCCATCATCTAAGTATGCAACACCTTGATTTTGTTCTTTACCATCTTTCACAACATAAACACTTAATTCTTCACCAGGGAGTACGACTGGTTTAATTGCATTTGCTAAATCGTTAATGTTCAACACTGTTACTCCTTGTAGTTCAGAAACTTTGTTTAAGTTGAAATCATTTGTTACAACAGTTCCACCAGTGATTTTAGCTAACTTTACAAGCTTGCTATCCACCTCTTGGATATCCTCAAAATCGCCTTCATAAATTTCCACCGGAATTAGTAGCTCTTTTTGAATACGATTTAAAATGTCTAATCCTCTGCGACCACGATTACGCTTTAAAGCATCAGAAGAATCGGCAATATGCTGAAGCTCTTCTAATACGAATTGTGGAATCACAATTGTTCCTTCTAAAAACTTCGTTTGGCAAATATCCGCAATACGTCCATCAATAATTACACTTGTATCGAGAATTTTCCAATGAGTTGTAGATTTTTCTACCTCTACCTCTTCGTTCTCGCTATTGTTTTTCTTCTTACCTCCGCGCTGGGGTAATGTAAATAATCCTAGCAATTCATTTCTCTTTTTAAATCCTACTTGGAATCCTAAATAACCAAGTAAAAGAGTAAAGAACACTTGTAATACTGTACTAATGACTGGAATCGTGAATTCACGAATTGGTATCAAAATTAAATATGCAACAATAAGACCAGAGATCAACCCTAATGTACCAAATAAAACATCCGCTACCGGTGCCTTTACAAGGGCTTCTTCGATATGTTTAATAAGTTGAACAATATAATCCACAAGCCAAAATGTTGTTAAAAATAAAATAATTGCACCAATAATTGCACGAACGTACGATCCCTCAAGCCAAGGAACAGCACCGACGTCCAATACATTAATAACTTTTGGGATTAGAAAAATCCCTAACGCTCCCCCGATCACTAAAAAGAAGAGCTGTACGATCCTTTTTAACATCCAACCACCTCCTACTCATTATTAACCATTGTTTTGCTAATCAAAACGCCGAATGCAAAAGCGGACGTGTTTTTTTTATATAAATAGTTTTATTTACCAATATACCATATCATATACCAAAAATGTTCTAGTGTCGTTATATTATGGAATCAATGTAATATTCTTAATTGTGTCTACTCATATAGAGATGCTCTTGAATTCTTTTTAGGCCCTCTCGTATTTTCTTCGCCCTAACTTCCCCAATTCCTTCCACATCATCCAATTCATTAATAGTTGCACGACAAACACCTTGTAGCGTTTTAAATCGATTAATTAAATTTTCAATGATAAGTGGTGGAACACGAGAAATTTTGCTTGCGATTCGGTATCCCCTCGGTGTCACGCTTTCTTCTAAGCTCATTTGCCCTGGATAGCCAAGCAATTTAACTAAATCGCTATCCTCTAAAAGCTGTGTATTTGCAAGATCTTGTAACTTTTTCAAAATTTGATGGTGATCCTGCGTTTTTTCTTGATAATAATCCTTAATTAATAACGCTGCCTCTGCTTCTAAGTCGGCTAGTAATTCTGTAAGTTGTAAACGAATTAACCTTCCTTCCGTTCCTAACTCATGAATGTAGCTCACTATTTCATTTTTAATACGCAGTACCATTTCAACACTATGTAAAACGTGAACTACCTCGGACATTGTAACGACCTCTTCAAATTCTAGAATGCCCAAATTCGTAATCCCATCATTCCATACAGCTTTATATTTTTCTAACGTTTGAATAGCTTGGTTTGCCTTTGTTAAAATTACACCTATATCTTTTAGTGTATAACGTAAGTTCCCTTGATATAGTGTAATTACGTTACGTCTTTGTGAAATAGCCACAACAAGGCTAGCCGTCTGCTTTGCTACACGCTCTGCCGTTCGGTGACGCATACCTGTTTCAATAGAATCAATGGATGGATCTGGAACTAATTGTGCATTTGCAATTAAAATTTTGCTCCCAGTTTCATTTAAAATAAGTGCCCCATCCATTTTTGCTAATTCATATAAACTAGCCGGTGAGAATGCACAATTAATGTGAAATCCTCCATCAACAATACTTTTAATCTGCTCATTATACCCAAGAACAATTAGCCCTCCAGTTTGCGCACGAAGTACATTATCTATCCCTTCGCGTAGTGGTGTTCCTGGGGCAACGAGCTGTAGAATGTTAATCATACTTTTGACACGTTGCTTGTTTTCCTCCATAGCCTAGCCTCCTAATGTCAAACGAAGCGCCTCTCCTAAATTAGAAACACCTACTACCTCAATCCCATCTGGAATTGTCCATCCTCCCAAATTTTTCCTAGGAATAATAGCACGTTGAAATCCTAATTTTGCTGCTTCTTGTACACGTTGTTCAATTCTTGATACTCTTCTTATTTCTCCAGTTAGGCCTACTTCTCCTATTACCGCATCGGTTGGTGCAGTAGCTTTATCTCTGAAACTTGAAGCAATACTTAAGGCAACAGCTAAATCGATTGCTGGTTCATCTAATTTCAAGCCACCCGCGACTTTTAAATATGCGTCTTGATTTTGCAACAATAAACCTGTTCTTTTTTCTAGCACTGCCATAATAAGTGAAACGCGGTTATGATCAATTCCTGTCGCCATTCTTCGAGGATTTCCAAAACTAGTAGGGGAGATTAATGCTTGTATTTCTACTAAAACCGGTCTGGTTCCTTCCATTGAAGCAACCACTGTGGATCCTGCAACTCCAACTGGACGTTCCTCAAGGAAAATTTCAGAAGGATTTAGTACTTCTGCAAGACCTAGTTCCTTCATTTCAAAGATACCCATTTCATTTGTGGAACCAAAACGGTTCTTCACAGCTCGCAAAATACGATATGTATGGTGACGATCTCCTTCAAAGTAAAGAACTGCATCAACCATATGTTCTAGCATACGTGGTCCTGCAATTGCCCCTTCTTTTGTCACATGTCCGACGATAAAAATAGGAATCCCTTTCGTCTTTGCAAGCTTCATTAATTCCGCTGTACATTCACGTACTTGCGCTACACTTCCTGGGGCTGACGTCACTTCAGGTAAATGTATCGTTTGAATAGAGTCAATAACAACAAAAGCTGGATTCATCTCTTCAATGTGCGCTGCAATTCGCTGTAGATCAGTTTCTGCTACAACAAATAGATTACTACCCTTTACATGCAAACGATCTGCACGAAGTTTAATCTGCTTTGCTGACTCCTCGCCTGATATGTATAGTACATCATATGAAGAATCTGCTAATTGCGATGAAATTTGTAATAACAATGTTGATTTTCCAATCCCAGGGTCTCCACCAATAAGTACTAAAGATCCATCTACAATCCCGCCACCAAGTACACGGTTAAACTCTTGAAATTTCGTTTCAATACGCGCCTCAGAATTTGTTTCTACCTCTGTTAAGCGTCTTGGTTTTGTTACTTCTGATTGAATTGCATTGACATAATTAAGGCGCCTTGATGATACAACTGGCTCCATCTCTTCAACAAGCGTATTCCATTTACCACATCCAGGACATTTCCCCATATATTTTGGCGACTGATAACCACACTCTTGACATGTGAATTTTGTTTTCTTTTTAGCCATATCTTTTATAGTTCACTTCACTTTCATCTACAAACGTTTATCCTTCTCGTACAAGAAAGAGGGCTATCGCGTAGCCCTCTTTGTTTGTCTATACTTATTTTACCTTTTCCGCACTATGAATGACAAATGATTCTCCTTCTATATCAAAGATAACTTTTTGCCCTTTCTCAATAGCACCTTTTAACAGTTCTTCTGATAGTCTATCTTCTACATGTTTTTGAATTGCTCTACGAAGCGGACGAGCACCGTACTCTCGATCAAATCCTTTATCAGCAATTGCTGAAATTGCTCCTTCTGTTAAGTGCAATTCAATCTCTTGTTCTTTTAAGCGATTCACCAACTGATTCACCATAAGAGTTACAATTTCTTGAATATGTTTTTTCTCAAGCATATGGAACACGATAATTTCATCAATACGGTTTAAAAATTCTGGACGAAATGCCTTTTTCAATTCATCCATTACTTTACCTTTCATATCTGAATAATCGCGGCTCTCATCTTGTACGTTAAATCCAAGATGTTTATTACGTTTTAATGCGTCTGCACCAACATTAGACGTCATAATAACAATTGTATTACGGAAATCAACTGTACGTCCTTTAGAATCTGTTAAACGGCCATCTTCTAATACTTGTAGTAAAATATTAAACACATCCGGATGAGCTTTCTCTACTTCATCTAATAAGACAACTGAATATGGCTTACGACGAACTTTCTCTGTTAATTGTCCACCTTCTTCATATCCAACATATCCTGGAGGAGATCCAACTAAGCGAGAAGTAGAATGCTTTTCCATATACTCAGACATATCGATGCGGATCATTGCATCCTCATCACCGAACATAGATTCTGCTAAAGCTCTCGCTAGTTCTGTTTTACCTACACCAGTCGGTCCTAGGAAAATAAATGAGCCAATTGGACGTTTCGGATCTTTTAATCCCGCTCTCGCACGACGAACAGCTTTTGCCACAGCTACAACTGCTTCATCCTGCCCAATTAAACGATCATGTAAAATTGATTCCAAGTTTAATAATTTATCTGTCTCTGTTTGTGCAAGTTTAGAAACTGGAATACGTGTCCATGTGGAAACGACATTTGCAATATCTTCTACTGTTACTTCTGAGTTTTCTTGTCCTTGTTTCTCTTTCCACTGACGCTTTGTATCTTCTAACTTTTCACGTAAACGTTGTTCCATATCACGTAAGGAAGCAGCTTTTTCAAATTCTTGGCTTTGTACAGCTGCATCTTTTTCTTTTCTAATTTCCTCAAGCTTCACTTCAAGCTCTTTTAAGTTTGGCGGTGTTGTATAAGAACGTAAGCGCACTTTTGATGCAGCCTCATCAATTAAATCGATTGCTTTATCAGGTAAAAAACGGTCTGTAATGTAACGATCTGAAAGTTTTACAGCCGCATCGATTGCATCATCTGTAATAGATACGCGGTGATGCGCCTCATAACGGTCACGTAAACCTTTTAAAATTTGAACTGATTCTTCTAAGTTTGGTTCATCAACATGAATTGGTTGGAAACGTCTTTCTAATGCCGCATCCTTTTCAATATATTTACGATATTCGTCTAAAGTTGTTGCACCAATACATTGTAATTCACCACGTGCTAAAGATGGTTTTAAAATATTCGATGCATCAATTGCACCTTCCGCCCCTCCTGCACCAATTAACGTATGAAGCTCATCAATAAATAGAATGATGTTACCAGCTTGGCGAATCTCATCCATCACTTTCTTTAAACGATCCTCAAATTCACCACGATATTTTGTTCCAGCAACAACTGTACCCATATCTAATGTCATAACACGCTTATCTCTTAAAGTTTCAGGAACTTCATTATTTACAATTTGCTGTGCTAATCCTTCCGCAATTGCTGTCTTACCTACACCAGGTTCTCCAATTAATACTGGATTGTTTTTTGTTCTACGGCTTAACACTTCAATTACACGTTGAATTTCTTTACTACGCCCAATAACAGGATCTAAACGATTTTCACGTGCAACAACTGTTAAATCACGTGCTAGACTGTCAAGTGTAGGTGTATTCGCATTTGTTGATGAACCACCTTGGTGACCTGAACTAGCTTCATTACTTCCAAGAAGTTGTAACACTTGTTGCCTTGCTTTGTTTAGGCTTACACCTAAATTATTTAAAACACGTGCTGCTACACCTTCACCTTCACGGATTAAACCAAGTAAAATATGTTCTGTTCCAACGTAGGAATGGCCCAATTTACGAGCTTCGTCCATAGACAACTCAATAACTTTTTTAGCACGAGGTGTGTAATGTACTGTTTGAGAAGCTTCCGTTCCACGTCCAATTAATGCTTCTACCTCCTTTTGAACTTTCTCTGGACTTAATCCAAGAGCAATTAACGCTTTTGCTGCAATTCCTTCACCTTCGCGTACAAGCCCAAGTAAAATATGTTCTGTTCCAATATTATTATGCCCAATGCGAATTGCTTCCTCTTGAGATAAAGCTAATACTTTCTGTGCTCGTTCTGTAAATCTTCCAAACATCATAGAAATCGCCTCCTACTTGCGCTTAATTTTGTTCAATTCGTAATCGCTCACGGATTAAGGTTGCTCTTCGATAATCTCTTTCTTCTGGTCCTAGAGGTCCTCCTGCATATTGTTGCAAAATGCCCGGCTGAGTAAGAACCATTAACTCAGTTAAAATATTTCTCGATATACCTTGTATATATCCTAGGTCAATACCAAGTCGTACATCTGATAAGCAAGTAGCTGCTTCTGCAGATTGAATTAAACGACTGTTAGCTAGTATTCCGTAAGAACGATATACTTTATCTTCAAGCTCAATACTTGAATTTTGTACAATTAATTCTCTAGCCATTTTTTCTTGATGGATGATTTGTTGAATGACACTCTTTAAATCTGCAATAATATCTTCTTCTGACTTCCCTAGTGTCATTTGATTTGACACTTGAAATATATTACCTAACGCTTCGCTACCTTCACCGTATATTCCTCTTACTACTAGCCCTAATTTTTGAATTACTTGTATAATACGGTTAATTCTTTTCGTTAAAACCAGTCCCGGCAAATGAATCATTACCGAAGCCCTTAATCCTGTACCGACGTTAGTGGGGCAACTCGTAATATATCCAAGCGATTCATCAAAAGCATATTCAACCTGTTCCTCGATCCAGTTATCTATTTGATTGGCACTTTGAAGCGCCTCTGATAACTGTAAACCTGAAAATAGGCACTGAATCCTAACATGATCCTCTTCATTAAGCATGATACTTATATGTTCACTTTCTGATAGTAGGCATGCTCCGTATTCTGTTCCTGCAAGATTTGGACTAATTAAATGCTTCTCAACTAAAACTCTCCTTTGAAGAGGATTTAATTCATTCATTTTTAATAGTTCAAACTCCCCAAAAGGTTCTACAGGTTTATTTATAAACTTCTTCTTAAATAACTCATGAATCTGTTTAGCTTCTTCCTCGTTTTGCATAGTAGAGAATTGATATTTTTTAAAGTTACGAGCCAAACGAATTCGACTACTTAAAACAATATCAGAATCAGGGCCATCCCCCTTCATCCATGGACTAATCGCTTCATTCATAATTCTGTCCAGTGACATAGAACTATTCCCCCTCTCTATGCTCACTAAGCTGATTTACAAGACATCGAATTTTATCTCGTACTTCAGCCGCTTTCTCAAATTCCTCTTTCTGTACATATTGTTTCAGATTGAGTTTTAGTTCATCTAATTCTTTCTTTAAGTAGATATTTCCTTCTATACGTTCAGGAATTTTTCCACAATGATCTGTATGCCCACCGTGAAGACGTTTTAACAATGGTTTTAAATGCCCCTTAAATGTATCGTAACAAGAAGCACATCCAAAGCGTCCCACTTTTGTAAATTGTTCATATGTCATCTTACAATTTGGACATCTTGATATATTTGTATTTGAAAATGCATCTTGCCCTTCTTCAAACATTGCTGGTTCACCATGCAATAATCCGGCTAATAGGTCATGGAATGAAAAATTAGACTGCGGTGATTGAAAGAAAGACGTATAGCCACTTTGTTCTGCACATTGCTCGCAAAGATGAACTTCCGCCTTTTTTTCGTTGATTACTTTTGTATAATGTAAAGTTGCTGGTCTTATATTACAGTTTTGACAAGTCATCGCTATCCCCCACCTTTACAACAGGAACGATCTATCTCATGATACTTTTCATACATTACTAGATTGTTCTCTTTCCTTAATCCATTTAGTAAAAGCACATGTCATCTTTCAAAATCCCTACAATATTAAACTGCATTATCTTAGTTATCATTCTTAACAAAAGTTATATTTATTTATATTTCAGTGTTCTTAACATTGCGCATAATATTCGAGCCCTAAGTTCATCTCGAGAAGGAACATCCATTAATAATACAGAACGATCTAGTACACTTAACATAAGTTTAGCTTCACGATTTGTTATAATACCCTCTTCTATTAAACGTATAATCATGCTTTCTGCATTTCCTTGTGCAACGCTATGATCAATCATATGAAGCATTTGATCAATAATGTCTATATCATCATGCAGTTTGACTTTTATAATGCGAATGTAACCTCCTCCACCTCGTTTACTTTCTACTACGAATCCTCTTTCTAACGTAAAACGGGTATTGATTACATAGTTGATTTGAGACGGCACACAATCGAATCGATCAGCGACCTCATTCCTCTTGATTTCAATCGCATTATTATTGCTTAAGTCAATAACTTGCTTTAGATATTTCTCAATGATATCAGATATATTTCTCATTTATCCGCCACCTTTATTGACTTTGACTATCTTTGACTTTAATTATATACGTATTAAAAAAATTTGCAACTCTTTTGCTTATTCACTATCCTAGCCACATTTCCCAGTCTTTAATCAAAAGGACGATTCTTTAAGTAAAGATTTTTTAAATTACTATGAATTATAAAAAGAAACACGAAAAAACACGAGTCATTTGACTCGTGTTTTAGTTGCTTGGCGACGTCCTACTCTCACAGGGACAAGGTCCCAACTACCATCGGCG
>NZ_JBFPJI010000077.1:0-13847 GCF_040838205.1 Bacillus sp. S4 | reverse complement strand
CGTTGCACCACTAACGGAAATGAAAAATGTAACAAGTTTATATTTAGCAGGAAATCAAATTGAAGATATAACACCATTAGCGAAAATGGAACAACTAGATTACTTGAATGTAGCAAATAATAAAATTATGAATGTTGCTCCGCTAAGTAAGCTGAAAAATGTAACATACTTATCTTTAGCAGGAAATCAAATTGAAGATATTAAACCGCTTTATACGCTACCGTTAAAAGATTTAGTATTAACGCGTAATAAAGTTAAAGATTTATCAGGAATTGATCAATTGAATCAATTACAAGAGTTATGGATTGGGAAAAATGAAATAAAAGATGTTACTCCTCTAAGTAAGATGACACAGTTGAAAGTTTTAAACTTACCTAATAATGAGTTAAAGGATATTACTCCATTATCAAGTCTAGTAAACTTACAAAAACTTGATTTGGAAGCAAATTACATTTCAGACTTAACACCAGTTAGCAATTTGAAAAAGTTAGTATTTCTAAGTTTTGTTGCAAATGAAATCCGTGATGTTCGACCAGTTGTAGAACTAAGTAAAACGGCTTACATCAATGTTCAAAATCAAAAAGTATTTTTAGAGGAAACAGAAGTAAATAAAGAAGTGAAAGTACCTGTATACGAAAAAGATGGTAAAATCTCTACAAAAATTCGTTTGAAGAGTGAAGGTGGTACGTATAGTAACGATGTGGTTAAGTGGAGTACACCAGGTGAGAAAGTATATGAATTTGGTGTGAAAGATCCATTTGCGGATACAGGAATCTTCTTCACAGGGTCTGTTATTCAAAATGTTGTAAATGAAAAAGTAGCGGAAGAAGTAATTGAATTTAAAGATGTGCCAAAGGGTCATTGGTCAGAGAAAGCAATTAACTATTTAGCGAAAGAAAAGTTATTTATAGGCTATGGAAATGGGCAATTTGGATTTGGTGACAACATTACTCGTGGTCAAGTAGCAGTTTTAATACAAAAGTACTTGAAGTTGGAGCAAAATGTAGAACAGAAAACGAAGTTCACAGATACGAAAGGAAATATGTATGAAGGGGCTATTGAGGCAGTTACACAAGCCGGAATTATGACGGGCGATGGTAATGGTACGTTCCGTCCAAATGGAGTATTAACTCGATATGAAATGTCAGTAGTACTACAAAAAGTATTCCAGTTAAAGGAAAATGAAAATAGTGTAGAGAGCTTTAAAGATGTACCAAAGGGTCATTGGGCAGAGGGATATGTGAAAGCTTTAGCGGACAATAATATATCAAAAGGTGACGGCAAAGGTGATTTTTCAGGTGATGATTTCGTAACACGTGAACAATACGCACAATTTTTGTATAACGCAATAATTAAATAATAAATGAGAAAAATACGTTATTCTTTAATAAGAAGAATAACGTATTTTTTATATGTACAAAATCAGGTGCGAAATAGACAGGAGTGCTTATATGTGATATGCCTATTTTTCCGATAGGTGCTGAAACCGTATTGACAAAAAGGTATTCTCGTGTGATAATTCAATTAAATTTTTAGAATAATCAAAAAACATTCCTTTTACATAGAAAGGATTTGAACATTATATTAATATTACGCCGGGGGTGACGAAATGTTATTTTTTCTGAAGAAATGGAACGAATTAAAAGATGTGAAAGCAGAATTGGCACTTCGCGATTGGTTTTATGGTACAAAAATTAGTTTATCGCTGTGTACGTCAAAAGAGCCATTAACATTTTTAGTGAATGTAGAGGGAAGAGATAAAGGGGTATTTTCTGAAGAAGATTTTATTGTCGTAAATTGCATGTGTGAGCCAGTATTTGAAAACGAAGAAAAACCAGCTACAGAGTCATTTATGCATGCGGATATTTATAAAAAAAGTAGTGCAGAATGTATTTTACAAGTGCAAACTGTAGATAGTCATTTAATGTCAGAGCTATATGGGAAAGAAGGAGAAGTAACATTCGAAAAACGCAGTGTGGAACGTGTTTTTGGAAAAGATGGTATTACAGAAATGACAATTCCAATTGTAGAAGATGAAAAGAAATTCGCTAATTTATTAGAAAATAATGTTCCAAATTTTGTTGAAGGTGGAGGAGTAGTCCTTGTTCATAATTACGGAATGATCGTGTGGGGGAAAACCCCAGAAGAAGCGAAAAAATGGTTGGAAGGTATAGAGTATTTAATGAACTATCACGTAAAGCTTTTAATGATAAAAGGGGCAAAAAGTTCTGTTATATAAGGATGTATTCACAAATATTATCATTCTATAAAAATGAAAGCGTTTTAAAAAGAAATTTCACTCATAAAATATAGGTCTCCTTATTATATATAGATTACATGTTGACATGTAAGGAGGAACATATTTTGCGAGTTAAATATCATTTTCTGCCAAAACAGCAGGTGACATTTTGCAAAACGAATGATTCTGGTGAAAAGGCGTTACAAATTATGAATGAAACGGGATTCCGCGCAATCCCTGTATTAGCAGAAAATGAGAAGGAATTCACGGGGATTATTTATAAAGTAGATCTTTTAGAAAAGAAGTGTAATAGCAGATTAGAGGATGTAAGTACAGAAGATGTACTGGAAAATCCAAATTCGTTTATTTTTGAAAAGGATTCTTTTTTTAGAGCTTTTTACGTTATTCGCCGTCTCCCGTTTTTAGCGGTTTTAAATGAGTATAATGAATTTGTCGGCATTTTAACACATTCTAATGTATTTGATGTCATTGAGGATTCGTTCGGTATGCGGACGGGTGGTTATATATTAACAATTGCAACACAAGATTGTAAGGGAACAATTAAAGAGCTTGGGACATTATTAAAAGCATATAATATTGGTGGACTGTTTACGCTTGATAACGGTGATCAATATATTCGCCGTGTTATCGTAAATATATCGGATGAGTTAAATGAAAAAAAATTAAAGCAATTAATTGAAAAGATAGAAAAAAAGGGATTTAGGGTGAGTCATGTAGATTATATTTAAGTTAAACAAGGTACCTATCTGCTATATGTAGATAGGTACCTTGTTTAGTGTGAGAAATGAATCTTATTTTGAAACAGAAGGTGGAGACAATGCTAAATCAGATAAAAAAATAAAGTCTGCATGCTCACGAATTTTAGGAATAGAAGTTTCTATAACACGTGATGTAATTTCACCTGGAGCCCCAACGTGTCCGATAGCTACCATAATGGGTTTGTCTTGGATTTTTTTTATAAGTAATTGTGCTTGTTTTGAAATGTGACTTACCGTATATACATCATCAAAAAATAATTGGTTTTCAATAATAGGCACGCCTAATTCTTTCCCGATTTTTGGGACAACACTATTAGGGTTTGTTTTACTATCTAAATAAAATAAACCGTGTTTTTTACAGGCAGAAAGTATAAGACGTACAATCCTTTCATCAGCGGTTACTTTTGATCCCATATGATTGTTCATACCTATTGCATGAGGTATTTCTTGAATTGCTTGTTCGAGTCGGTTGTTTATTTCTTCATCGCTTAAATCTGTTGTAATCGCTTTTGGTCCAAGCCACTCTTTTTTTCCTCTAATTGGTTCCATTGGCATATGTATAATAACTTCATGCCCTTTTTTATGGGCAGCTATTGCATCTTGTTTAGTAGAAGGAAGAAATGGCATAACAGCAACAGTGAGTGGAATTGGAAGTGATAACATCTTATCTGTGCCTTTCATATTATTGCCGAAATCATCGATGACAATAGCAACCTTATTCGTATGAGCATTTGCTTGAATAGGAAATAGGAAGAAGGGTATGAACAAGGTGAAGACGAGAAATGTAATAGTATATTTACGCATATAAATATTTCCTTTCTATTTTATTCCGCTATTTGCGGGCAGTAAGACTCCCATCTCAAAATTCGGCTGGAGCAAAGAAGTTAGGTGGGGGATTCATTGCCCGTAAACGCCCGATTGGTGAGGGCTAATAATCAGTGGGGATGAACAAAACCCCTACTGATTAAAGTTTCACTTTATCAATCATCATTATGTTTTGCGTTTTTATATAAATTAAACAAAAAATGTCGAAGAAAAGTATATGGAAAATAGAGAATCCGCAGTTTACTTGGTATTTGCTAAAAAAGAAGATGAAAAAAATGTCTATTATTGCGAATGTATTTACAAAGATAGAATAATTTGTAATAATTCTCAAAGTGAGGGTAAAGATTTGTAAATTACAGGGGGAAAATGTTAAAATTTCTGATTCTTCAAATTCAAATAGGATTAAGTGTTTAAAGGGCTAAAGTAGAAGAGACGTTGAGAGTATGGAAGAAAAATAAGGGGGATATGGATGTTTACTGTAAAAAGGAAGTACACATTAGAAAAGCTTTCGCATGATATTCATATGAAACGTGAAGAAATGATTCATTTAGGATTAACAAGTGGATTAAATAGTATGGAGACAATTCAAGTTAGTCAAGAATTGGACAAGCTTATCGTACAGTATCAGCGTTACAAAGAAAAACAAACACCGAAATGGTTTTCAATTATAAAGGTTCCTATTTTTCAAATTGGGTATGAAGGGAAATCGAGCAATTTTTGGAGAATGTTTGTGGCTGGTTTTATGAAATAAGTATAATTACCCTTTTAGGATAAGGATAATTATACTATGTGTAATGGAATCTCTATATGAACTGTCGTTCCTTTGTTTTCTTTACTATCAATAAATATATGCCCATTGTACATCTCTACAATTCGTTTACATATAACAAGCCCAAGACCTGTTCCAGTATCTTTATTAGTAAAGAACGGATGAAAGAGGTGTTTTTGAATATGTTTTGGAATCCCTTTTCCAGTATCAATAATTTGCAATTGTGCGTGTTTTTCGTTGTTTGTTACTACAATGGTTAATGTATCACCAGAAGCCATGGCTTCAATTGCATTTTTTGTAATGTTTAAAACCACTTGTTTCATATGGTCTTTTGAGCAACGTATATGAACAGGGTGGTCTGGCAAATGTAAATGAAATACAATGTTATGTAGATTCGCCTCGGATTGAATAATTAATGCTACCTCATTAAGAATCGTTCTTACATCATATGTTTGTTCAATGATAGCAGTTGGCTTTCCAAGAATAAGAAATTCGCTTACAATTTCATTAATACGTTCTATTTCTTGTTCAATCACTGAAAAATAAAACTGATCCTGTTCATCTTTATATTTTTCTTTTAACAGAGCAACGAGTCCTTTAATTCCAGTAAGAGGGTTACGGATTTCATGGGCTGTACTAGCTGCAAAAGTTCCAACCAATTCAATTTTTTGCAGTTCATTTTGTTGTCTTTCTAGTTTTGTTTGACGTTTTAATAACATATATTGAGCAAGTAAAAATAAAATAGACATTAAAAATAAAGTAGCTATACACTCTATTGAAACCCACTGGTATAAAGTTTTTTGATGAATAGGTAACGGAGAAACAGAGACTTTCCAATTTAATCTTTGGAGTGGGGTAGTAAGCATATTAGAATGCCCATCGCTTGTTTCGTTATTATCATCGGTTAGAAAAACTACATCATGTTTATCAGTCACTTCGAAATGATATTGTGGTTTAATAGCATTTAAAGAATATGAAATGTAGTCAAAGCGTAAACTTGCTAATAATAAGCCTGAGAGTTCCTTTTGTCTATTAAATATTGGCGAGGCAATCATAATAGCTTGATGCCCAAGAACACGATCTGTAATAACTGATGATACAGTTGTTTTCTTAGATTGCAATGCATCTTGGATGTATTGGCGGTCAGAAACGTCAATAGGCGGCGAATCGCCTTCGGATGCGATTGTAATCATCCCATCTGTTGTAGCGTAATATAGACCGGAAAAACGTTCATCATTTCCATCGGTATCATGTACAATTTGTTTAATCCCATTGATGTTTCCAGTTTCGGTCCCTACGACTTTTGCGAGCATTTCTAAGGCAGATATAGCTTCACCAAGGTGATGGTCTAAATAGTCTCTATATAAGAAGAGAACAGTGTGAGCAGATAGTTTGTTTGCCTGTTGCATTTGATAAGTGTGATACGAAAAAAATGTGGCACCAATCCCTATCGTTGGCAGTATAACAAGCAGTATGTAAAAAACTATGCTTTGTAATTTGACTTTCAAATTTGGTACTCCTTCTTTTTTTATTATCATTATATATAAACTATGTTAAAATTGTCATGTTTTTATTCAAGAATCATTTGCATTACATTAGGGAAAGGAAAAGGGATGAGTGAATATTCATTCGGCAGTTGTAATGAAGTGCTACGTTGCTTTTCTTTTTGTTGCGGAGAATTTAAGTGAAGGGTTGAAATGGTATGACATCAAATAATGAGCGAGAAGACATTTCTCAATCTTTAAAAGTATTTATTGCACTATCCCGTGTACATCGTTCTGTTATGGATACTACAAATAAATCCATACAAAGTAACGGATTAAATCCAACTGAGTTTGCTGTATTAGAATTACTATATCATAAAGGAGGCCAACCACTTCAGCAAATCGGTGAGCGTATTTTAATAGCTAGTGGCAGCATTACATACGTTGTAGATAAGCTAGAGAAAAAAGGGCTTGTAAAACGAATTCCATGCCCAAATGATAGGCGTGTTATTTATGCGCAATTAACGGAGTCTGGAGAGAGCTTTATTGCTTCTATTTTTCCAGGTCATGAGCAAGTTATACATCAGTCTTTTGAAATGTTAACGAAGGATGAGAAGGATGAATTACTTGATCTATTAAAAAAAATTGGAAAGTATGAAAAATGATGATATGTTCCAAAGAAGCTTTGGATAAAGAAATCCAAGGCTTTTTTGTGTGCATATATTCATGACATCATCTACCGCATTTTGCTGAAGAATAAGAGGAGATTTGTAAGTAAGCATTGAATTATAGTAATGATGCATATAATGGAGAGGGGGCTCGTTCATGTCATTTAAAGACTATGAATATAAACGGCCAAATATTGAAGAATTAAAAGAGAAGTTTATTGTTGCTTTAGAAAAGTTCGATAAGGCAAAAACGCTTGAAGAACAACAACAAGTAATTAATTCAATTAATGAAATTCGTAATGATTTTGGTACAATGGGGAACCTTTGTTACATTCGCCATTCTGTTGATACGACAGATGCTTTTTATAAGGAAGAGCAAGATTTCTTTGATGAATACTCACCAGTTGTGCAAGGCTATGGAACAAAATATTATAAGGCGTTAATTAATTCTCCATTCCGTGAAGAATTAGAAGCGTATTATGGAAAGCAATTATTTGCTCTAGCTGAATGTGATTTAAAAACATATTCAGATGAAGTAGTGAAAGATTTACAATTAGAGAATAAATTGTCGTCACAATATACACAGTTATTAGCATCTGCAAAAATTGATTTTGCAGGAGAAGAGAGAACATTATCGCAACTTATTCCGTTTATGCAAGGAAAAGAAAGAAGCGAACGTAAAGCAGCAAGTGAAGCATACTACGGATTTTTAGCTGAGAATGAGGAAGAGTTAGATCGTATTTATGATGAGCTTGTTAAAGTGAGAACGAAAATCGCAAAAACACTTGGTTTTAAAAACTTTGTTGAATTAGGATATGCAAGAATGTATCGTACAGATTATAATGCTGAAATGGTAGCGAACTATCGTCAGCAAGTATTAGATTATATCGTTCCGGTTGCAACAGAGTTAAGAAATAGACAAAAAGCACGCATTGGTGTAGAAAAGCTCGCTTATTATGATGAAAACTTTGAGTTTGCTACAGGTAATCCAACTCCAAAAGGCGATGCCGATTGGATTATTAATCACGGGAAAACGATGTATAAAGAATTATCAGCTGAAACAGATGAATTTTTTAATTTCATGCTCGATAATGATTTATTAGATTTAGTTGCGAAAAAAGGAAAAGCTGGTGGTGGATATTGTACATATATCGAGAATTATAAAGCGCCATTCATCTTCTCAAACTTTAATGGAACGTCTGGTGATATTGATGTATTAACACATGAAGCTGGTCATGCTTTCCAAGTATATGAAAGTCGTAAGTATGAAATTCCAGAATATAATTGGCCAACATATGAAGCGTGTGAAATCCATTCAATGAGTATGGAATTCTTTACATGGCCATGGATGAAGTTATTCTTTGAAGAAGATGCGGATAAATATTACTTCTCACACTTAAGTTCAGCACTTCTATTTTTACCGTACGGTGTATCTGTAGATGAATATCAACATTATGTATATGAAAATCCAGAAGCATCGCCAGCAGAACGTAAGTCAGCATGGCGTAACATAGAGAAGAAGTATTTACCACATCGTGATTATGAAGATAATGATTATTTAGAGCGTGGTGGTTTCTGGCAACGTCAAGGCCATATTTATAGCTCACCGTTCTATTATATTGACTACACGTTAGCTCAAATTTGTGCACTGCAATTTTGGAAACGTGCAAGAGATAATAGACAAGAGGCTTGGGAAGATTATGTGAATCTTTGTCAGCAAGGTGGAAGTAAATCATTCTTAGAATTAGTAGAAGTTGCAAATTTAACATCACCATTCGCTGAAGGGTGTGTAAAAAGTGTAATTACAGAAATTGAAGAGTGGTTACGTGCTGTTGACGACACAAAATTGTAAAAAACATACACTTTTTTCACATGTTTAACATCGACATAATGGAAAAATGATGAGATAATAAAAGAAAATTCAGAATTATTTTAGGGGTGTTTCTAATGGGGAGCACCCCTTTTCACCAACAAAAAGGGGGAAAGCACTATGCTTCAATCTAATATGGATGTTAGTTTAGAAACTTTGGTCCACTCATTACAGTCTACACGAAGCACGCTGTTATCAGAAATTGAAATGTTAAATGATACGGAGGTGAATGTAAAGCCACGCCGTGATAAATGGAGTATTATTCAAATTTTGCATCATTTGCATTTAGTTGAACAGTCTGTCACATCTGCCCTTGTATATGCTTTGCAAAAAAAAGAAAGAAAACTTGCTCCATTTAAAGACCTCCAACTTACGCTTGATCGCACACATAAACGAGAAGCTCCTCAACAAATGAAACCAACAGAAACATTAATGAAAAAACTGCAAGGAATTCAATTACTAGAACATTCACGACAAGAATTGTTTCATGCACTTCATAGTGTGATAGATGAAAAAGAATTATTTGAAAATGGATTAAAACATCCTATTTTTAATGATTTGAATTTATATCAATGGGTTCAATTTCTGGATTTACACGAACAAAGACATCTTACACAGCTAAAAGAAGCGAAACATGCAATTTTACAGCGGTAAAGTGAAACTTTAATCAAGGGGCATATCACTGATTATTAGTCCGCAACAATCGGGCTGTCATCAAATAGCGGGAAAAAGGAAAAGAAGCGGCGAACCGCTTCTTTTTCCTTTTTTACTCATGCATAGTTTTATTTCTTATTTTGGAATACTACATGAGGAAGAGAAAAAGGAGTTGAAAAGTATGTCAAAGAAAAAGAGAGAAGAAGAGCGCGCTTGGAAAGCTCGGAAAGAAAATCAAAAGCCGCATGGAAAGGTGAAAGCTTTTGCAGAATTAGTTGAAGGAACAGAAAAAACGTGATGAACTTCATCACGTTTTTTGTATGATCGGGAAAGTTAATAAAAATGTTGTACCTGTTCCTTTTTCACTCATAATGTCAACCTTTCCATTCATTGCTTGAATAACACTGAAGACGACCATCATCCCCAGTCCGGTCCCTTTTTCTTTCGTCGAGTAGAAAGGTGACCCGAGGCGTTTTACTTGTTCTTGATCCATACCAATACCTGTATCTTTTATATATAATTGTATATGTTTATGATCTGGAACTAATGTAAGAATAAGGTCACCACCGTTGGGCATAGCCTCAATAC
Source organism: Bacillus sp. S4 (assembly GCF_040838205.1). Lineage (NCBI taxonomy): Bacteria > Bacillati > Bacillota > Bacilli > Caryophanales > Bacillaceae > Bacillus > Bacillus sp. S4. The sequence goes on along the minus strand of NZ_JBFPJI010000077.1, from coordinate 3,971 downwards.
AGTTTTTTAAAATATTTAATAGGCATTGGTTCAGCTTTTGCTTTTCACCAGCTATAAAGAAGGATGTACTTTGTTTTATGTAATTTATACGAACATTTGTTAAATTGGCGAGAGGTGTAATTAAAGATAACGCATGGAGTAATTCTTCCTCTACTTGTAATTGTTGTTCTTTTTCAATACTCGGTTTTGCAAAAGTTAGGTAGTCTGTAAGAACATGATTTGCTTGTTCGATACCATTAATGGCTATGTCGATATATAATTTTCGTTCCTTCTCAGAACATGTATCTGACTGTAAAAGTTGCAAAAATCCTTTCGTTGAAGTTAAAGGGTTGCGAATTTCATGAGAGATAGAAGCTGCCATTTCACCGATTAAATGAAATTTTTCAGCATTCATAAGTTCATTTTGGAGACGAACTTGCGTTTGTAATATGTGTAGCAAATATAAAATAAGGATTGTACCAAGCATCGTACATAGTTCGTACACGATAATATGTGGTATATAATCTGCCGTATTTGTAACCTCTGAAAGGAAAAATGGTATCCAGCCAAATCCGAATATGAGGCTGTAAAAGATAGCGAGTGCTATTTTTATACGATTAGAACTTCGGTTAAACAGTTTGTATGTTAATAGTAGAACAATGAATAGTAGAACCGAAGCTATAAAGGATGGGAAAACACCTATCCCTCCTAATAAAAAGCGATATATGTTTAATACAGCTAAGATGGAAGCACCGGCAATAGGACCTCCTGTTAATGTACCGACAATTAATACGATATGACGCATATCAAATTGAAATCCATAGTTTGTTTTTGCTGCGAAAGTGATACATAGTATGGTAGCGAGGCAACATAATACAATAAACATAGCTGAATTTAATTTAGGAGAGCGTTTCCCTTTTTGATTCCAAAATAAATGATATAAAAGCATTGTAACAAGGATGGATAATATATTTAAAAAGAGATAAATAATAAAGAGTTTCAGTGGGATGCCTCCTCTCTTCTAACATTAAATTAATCATACTATAAAATGAAAGAAATGAAATATGAAATAGAGGAAAAAATCAGAAATTTTTTCTGGTAGTATACAATATGTTACAATAATCTTTGTCAATGAAAGAAGAAATTCCGTGCACTGCATGGGAGAGGTTCGCGAACTCCCTCTATAAAAAACTATGGAAACAACAATATCATTAGGTATTGTTTTGTTTTTTTATTGTGACAGTTCAAGAACGTTCTTTCTTCTTATTCGTAGTAGAGAAGGAGAATGAGTGAAATGAAAAAAGAAAAAGTAGTTGTTGTTTTTAGTGGTGGACAAGATAGTACAACATGTTTATTTTGGGCAATACAACAGTTTGCAGAAGTGGAAGCTGTAACGTTTAATTACAATCAACGTCATAAGTTAGAAATTGATTGTGCAGTGGAAATTGCGAAAGAGTTAGGAATTAAACATACGGTACTAGATATGAGTTTATTAAATCAACTTGCTCCAAATGCGTTAACGAGAACGGATATGGAGATTACACATGAAGAAGGTGAATTACCATCAACATTTGTAGATGGACGAAATTTACTGTTTTTATCATTTGCGGCTGTATTAGCAAAACAAGTTGGAGCACGTCATATTGTAACGGGTGTATGTGAAACTGATTTCAGTGGTTATCCAGATTGTCGTGACGTGTTTGTGAAATCATTAAACGTTACATTAAATTTATCTATGGATTATCCGTTTGTTATTCATACACCACTTATGTGGATTGATAAAGCAGAGACATGGAAATTATCTGATGAACTTGGAGCATTTGAGTTTGTTAGAGAAAAAACATTAACATGTTATAACGGAATCATTGGTGATGGTTGCGGTGAATGTCCAGCATGCCAACTTCGTAAAGCAGGATTAGATACGTATCTACAAGAACGCGAAGGAGCGAGCAACTAATGGATAACTTTTTTGGATTTCGCATCGTAGAAAATTTGCAAAAAATGGACAAGGATATTCAGCGTGAACAACTCAAATATCATAATAAAAGAGTAATGGTCAGCAAGGAATTTACATTTGATGCAGCGCACCATTTACACTGCTATGAAGGGAAATGTAAAAATTTACATGGACACACATATAAAGTCGTATTTGGAATTAGCGGATATGTAAATGAAATAGGCCTTGCAATTGACTTTGGCGATATAAAAGAGATTTGGAAAAATGAAATAGAAATTTATTTAGATCATCGTTATTTAAACGAAACATTGCCAGAAATGAATACGACTGCTGAAAATATGGTCGTTTGGATTTATGAAAAGATGGCAGAAGCATTAACGAAAGATAATCGTGCGAACGAATACAAGGGAGCTCGTGTTGAATTTGTTCGTCTTTTTGAGACGCCGACTAGTTATGCGGAAGTAAGACGGGAGTGGATGCTCGATGAGTAAAATCCCCGTCTTAGAAATATTTGGTCCGACCATTCAAGGAGAAGGGATGGTTGTAGGACAAAAGACAATGTTTATCCGTACAGCGGGCTGTGATTATAGCTGTGCTTGGTGTGATTCTGCTTTTACATGGGATGGATCGGCCAAAGATCAAATTAAACAAATGACACCGGAAGACATTTGGAATGAGCTTGTAGAAATTGGTGGAGAAAATTTTTCTCATGTTACGATTTCGGGTGGAAATCCTGTTTTGCTGAAAAATATGCAATTTCTTCTTTCTATATTAAAGGAGAATGGAATGCGAACAGCGGTAGAAACGCAAGGGAGTAAATGGCAAGATTGGTTGCTTCAAATTGATGAGGTAACGATTTCTCCAAAACCACCAAGTTCAACTATGCAAACAGATTTTCAGATGTTAGATTCTGTTATTCATAAACTAGCAGAGAAAGATTTTAGTTTAAAAGTAGTAGTATTCGATGATCAAGATTTTGAATATGCAGTTAAGATGCACGAGCGTTATCCGAATGTACCATTCTTCTTACAAGTAGGAAATGATGATACGAAAACAGTGGATGATGCGGTGCTTATAAAAAACTTATTAGAAAAATATGAATGGCTTATTGAAAAAGCTGTGAATTGTAAAGAAATGAATGATGCGAAAGTACTGCCTCAGCTTCATGCATTAGTATGGGGAAATAAACGAGGGGTATAATGAGAAGGGATGTTTAAAATGGCAGGAAGATTAGATGAAGATTTAAAAGATGTAACATTATTAGGAAATCAAAATACAAAATATTTATTTGAATATAGCCCGGGAATTTTAGAGGTATTTGATAATAACCATCCAAACCGTGATTACTTTGTAAAATTCAATTGTCCTGAATTTACAAGTTTATGTCCGAAAACAGGACAACCAGATTTTGCAACAATTTATATTAGCTACATTCCAGAACAAAGAATGGTAGAGAGTAAATCTTTAAAGCTATATTTATTTAGCTTCCGAAATCATGGTGACTTCCACGAAGATTGCATGAACGTTATTATGAATGATTTAATTAAATTAATGGATCCACGCTATATTGAGGTATGGGGGAAATTCACACCACGTGGTGGTATTTCAATCGATCCTTACTGTAACTACGGCCGCCCAGGAACTAAGTATGAGAAAATGGCAGACTACCGTATGATGAATCACGATTTATATCCAGAAAAGATCGATAATCGTTAATATAGAAAGAAAGGATCTGTATGATATACAGATCCTTTCTTTCTATTATATTATGCATGTTGATTAATGACAGTATAGTTTTTATGGCTTACAACTGTAAGAGGTTCCATATCTAGTTCTCTAAAATTCTCCATAATTGTTATATCAACAATAACGGAGTTTTGATTTACCTTTTGAACACGGCCTTGCATTCCACCTTTAAATTCAATGATATCTCCAGTTTCTGCGATCTGCATAAGCAACTCTCCTTGTTCCAGTTTTCCCAAAAAAAGAATAATTTGGGCTTTTTTATTTCCTCTTATTTTGAACTATATTTACT
>NZ_JBFPJI010000076.1:0-13896 GCF_040838205.1 Bacillus sp. S4 | reverse complement strand
GTATATTAGACAGGAGTTTCCAAATATAAAACCAGGTAGTGCTTCTTTTGACCTAGAGAAACTTTTTCATGCACTACCAGAAGAGAAACGAAAACTGGCAACATTAACTTCGAATCCAGTAAAAGAATCTGATATTTTTAGTTATACCTCTGATGAGCTTGCTGAGATAAAGAGACGTAAGCTGGCCGCCGTTACACAACATAAAAATGAAGAATGTTCTTCTATTTCTGTGAAAATTAGAAATGGGGATAACGTCTTGCGAACATGGGAGGGGAGTACGGATATTTCTACTTCAGCTAATTGGATCCCAGAAGATAGAAGTATATTTACAATTATTCCAATTGAAAAAGGAACTAACAAGGTGTACATAGAAGCAAATGCAACCTATCTTACATCTGCAAATGGTGAGGTGGCCGTTACAGGATTTCGCGCTTATGGACAAGTATGGACACTTGTTGATTATGGATTTGAAAGCTTCTCTTTAAAAAATAACCACGGACAATATTTATCTGTTCATGATACATCCGTATATCTTACTGACAAGCCTGATAAAAACACTATATTTGCCATTACTATTCAAAAAGATAAATGGAATGAGTGGTTAGCTAAATGGTATTCTAGCAAATAAAATGCAAGTTGATATAACCGCTAGAAGCTTTACAAACATTTTTAACGAGTAACGAACCAACAAGCCCATTTTCTGTACGTTAAGGAAATCGGCTACACAGATCCCTAAGTTGTTTTTAATCAAGCTTTATTTCAAACCAAAAATAATTCGCCCTTACGTTGAGTATATGTATTCAACGTAAGGGCCCTTTTAAATTCATACTTTAATTTTCTTGGTTAAGATAACGTATATATCTCGGCTGAACCCCTACTAGTATCAGTATGTCCAAGTTTACTAGATTTCTTGCACCAAAACCATCCCTAATACAGTGAAAAAGGACACCTTCGCCAGATACTCCTAGCAAGCGTGCCCTTTTACACTTTTCTATCAATGAAACTATTATTTTACTCCTACGTCATTCCAAGCTTTTTGCACAGCTTGATATGTCGCGCTATTAACGCCATCGTAATCAGCAACAGATTGTAATAATGCAGCACGTGCCTTGCTGAAATCACTAGTTGGTGTAAGGTACGTTGTTAAAGCACGGTAGTAGATTTTTTCTGCTTTTTCCTTACCAATAGCATTGATTGTTAAATAAGCAGCTTTATTTGGAATACCGCTATTGATATGTACGCCGCCATTGTCTCCTTCTTCTGTTGGTGGTAAATATTGATAGTCATTCATATGAGCAGGTTGGCCATACTTTTCAGGATTTGATAAGCTGCGAAGTGCATCTCCTGCAACTTTTGGCGTAGTTACAGCTTCTCCTAAATCCCAGTTGGCTGGATCAACGAAATATCCAAATACATCAGAAAAAGATTCATTTAGTGCCCCGGATTGATTTAGGTATTCAAGCTCAGCTGACTTGTCAGTTACCGCATGTGTTAGTTCGTGTGCAACAACATCAAGCGAACCTGAAAGCGGTGCAAATTCAACACCATCGCCATCACCATAAACCATTTGTTGTCCATTCCAGAATGCATTATTGTAGTTGGTTCCAAAATTGATTCCAGAACGAATTGTTGCACCTTTTCCATCAAAACTGTTACGGTTATGAACATTTTTATAATAATCATATACTTTTCCTGCATTAAAATGAGCATCAACTGCAGGAGCTTGGCTCTTATCTATCCAAGCATTATCTGTATCGAATAGAGCGTAATTATCTGGATTTTTCCAATCAGTGCCATGATTAGTTGTAGTTGTCTCAATAACGCCACCATTCATCGGCTTTGTTGTGTCTTTTAAATAGTATTTTCCATATTGACTGCTATAAGTTGTATTCAGGCTTTTTCGATCCCCTAATACGCCGTTGCCATAGCCTTTTTGCGGAGTATCTGCATCTGTAACTGCATTATATGAATTTACAATTGTTCCATCTTCTGCGTTTACATATATTTTCCAGTTTGCTCCATAAGGTTTAATGAATTGTAATTGTACTTTATAAGTTAAGTAATAATTCCCGTCTTTTTCATAAACAACTAAATCTGCCTTTTCATTTGTAGATTTTACAGTTTCCTTCATTTGTTCTAACGGAGTCCCATTTGTTTCTACAAATGTATCTTTTTTTGCTAGATTAATATGTTTCCATGCATTTGAAAGGGCAGTTTCATTTGAAATCTTTGCCTTTGTATTTCCTTTCAAACGCTCAGCGGCAGCGGGATGTACGTCTCCGTTTACCGTTGTTACTTTGCCATCACGATCTGTATGAACAATGAAACGTGCACCATCAACTGGAACTTTATTAATAGATTGAATGTACACATAATGTTTCATTCCTAAATCATCTGACTTTACTTCTTTCAGTGTTAAGTCAGTTTGTGGGTTGATTTTAAATAATTCTTTATTTTCTTCAAGGAATGATTTTACCGCCTTTTCTGAATCTACTTTTTTATCAGATAATTTTCCTGAAAGGAAAGATGGATTTCCTTGTTCATCATTCCACTTTTTTTGAACGACTTCCATTTTGTCTAAAGCTTCTTGCTGCGATACTTGTTCTGCTGCAAAGGCACTTGAAAATGGAGCACCTAAAACCATTCCGGTTGCTAGTAATGTAACGACGGATTTCTTCATATTTATTTCTCCTCTCAATACTATGTATAATAAAGATGCATCTTATTAAGGAATTATACAGAAAAAACATTATCTTGTTATCATTAATGTAAAATTGCATATTTTTTAAAAATTATAATATTTATAACTTTCTATCCGTTTCTTGTTGGGGTATGGAAATGATTCTGGGTATGAGGGGCCAATCTGTGTTACTTTAGGGGATAATTTGCGTAGTTTTTAAGTGATAAAGGGGTTGTGTAGCAAAAGAACCAAATCACACAATAAACAGTAGCGGACATTAGAAAGGTTAAAAAACACACTTTTTGAGACATAAACAACTATCAACTAATGTAAATATTCCCCCATTATGTCTCCCCTTTACAAAAGATAACTAATAGTGTAATATTACACTATTAGTAGAAATGAACACTAAAACCCATGAAGGTGATGTTATTTGAATAAAGAAACTGTAATTGATTTGATTTCTAAGAATGCTCGACTGATTCGTCTTGAAAGGGGATATTCTCAAGAAAAAATGGCCACTGTTCTAGGCATTTCTAAAAAGACACTGGTTCAAATTGAAAAAGAAAGAACATCCATTGGTTGGACGAATGCAGTCGTAGTTTGTGCTTTATTTAAGGATAGTCAAATCTTAAAACATATTTTAGGAGAAGAACCTTTTGAAGTAATTGAAACACTAGCTCACGATGGTATGAATACTCCAAAAGTAAAAACATTAGGTGGAAAAATGTTTTGGAATGAGATTGCGAAAAAAGGAAAGTTTCGAGTACAACAAAATGTGATTAGTCAGCATTTTCGTATTTTAGATGATAGTGAGTATCGTTGGTATAGCACGTTCGAAGAGGAAGAAGTCATGAATCGTTTTCACGAATTAACTAATGAGTAATTAAATTTTAAAGGAGTAATTACAATGGAGAAAAACAAGAAAGTCATTATATTAAATAGTCTATTAGTCGGAACTATCATACTAAATCTTTTTATCTTTACTTCACGTATGCGCTTTTTCCCTTGGTTTATTGAAGATGCATGGGGATATTGGGGAGTATTCCTTACTTCACCAATTTTAATAGGTATTTATTTTATACTAAGACATTTTCACAAGCAACAACTAGTCACAAATATAAATAAGACACTCCCATTATTTGTCGCAGTAACATCACTGATTATTGTGTTTTCACAGACAACTGATTTTTTAAATAATATTGCACTTGCAATTAACGTACCTGCAGTATTTTTTGCAGCGTATTTCCTATTCAATCAAAATGAAGGGGAAAAATAATTACGGATTTAGAATATCAATTTATTTTATAAAGCTTGAGCGTTTATCGCATCAAAAAGGAACTCGAGAAAGGAGTATAGGCTCTTTTCTCGAGTTCCTTTTTCTATCTATATGCAATTTATCATTTAAAAACTAAGCAAATTATCTCCTAAAGTTACAAATTACTATTTCTAAAATCAACCTTTATTGTATATTTGGGAGTTACTTGACGTTTCGCCTTTTTCGAACCTGAATAACACTAAGAAAATATAACCGATAATTGTTATAACCAAATAAACAAGTTGTTTTAGGGAGGCTTTATGTTAATCATTAGTGATTTTTTCTTTTTTAATACTCAAATGGCATGATAGACATTAAATGCACCTCTTCAGTTTCTTCTTTAGAATTCGTTACGACTTCGTTATGTTCAAAAGACATACTCGTTAGTATTGCAAATGCTACTAAATTTGCTAAAAAAATTTTTTGCATCTTCTTTTCTCCTCACATGTATTCCTATTAAATATAGCCAAGGGGAATATTTAATAGGAATACAAATACTTATTTTATCATTTGAAGTAAACAAATAATTGTAACAAGGGAAACCCCCTCATTTTTTGAGGGGGCTCCATCGCTTTGCTTGTCCACTTACTGTTGACAGGTATCGTAATATGTTTTCTAATTAACTGCGTGTGTTCTTGGTAATGCTTGCTCAGGGTCTTTTACAATCCAAGGAGTTGAAACAGCTGAACCGTCTGTTCTCTTTAACGTATACTTTGTTACCAGTTGATATACTGTTAATCCTGTGTTTTTACCATCTTTACTTGGAGTATTCTTTACAGTTGTTTCTTCCTTAGAGTCCGTAGTAGTTGTACTAATTTCTGTTTGTAATGTTTTTGAAATACTCGATTTAAGTGCTAGAGATGAGTCTCCAAATTTTAATCCTAAGTCTACTCCAAAGCTCATACCAACCGTTTCAGTCATCTTTTCTTGATCTGTTTTACTTACACCTTTTTTAAGTGTATACTGACGACTGCCACCAGCAGGAATAATGTCTGAATATGCTTTTTCCCAATATTCTTCTTTTACTAAAGTATAATATGGTGAATTGTGTATTTTTGTTTTATCACTCGCATTATTATCCTTTACCATAATTGATGGTATTAAAGCTGCCCCAACAACAACAGACTCTGAAGTTTGAGGTAATTGTTTATCAATAGGATCAATAGGAGGAATACTACTATAATCTGGAGCTTGTGGTCTTTCTCCTACAGTTGGTAAGGTTGGTAATGAAAAAGTACCTCGAGCAGCTGGAATGTGAAATAGCCTATCATTATCAGAAGGATTTGATTCATCCAAATCTACATAATCTAAATATCCACCCGGAACAGACGTCCCCGCCCAAGATGCAACTTTCCCAGTTCCTTGGTTCACAATTTCATAATTATTATTTCCCTTGTCTCGTAAATACCATTGTTCATTAGGGGAACCAGTCCATTTCGTTTGTCGCAAAGCCTGATCATTCAAAACAGGAGCATCACGAACACCATCAGTCCAATAGTAAGCTAGACCACCAAATGTTACAGGTTTTCCACTATTTTTGTTTACAATTGCATATGCTCCTCCATCAAGTGGGAAAAATACAAATTGTTCATTGTCACCACGGCTTCCATTATATAGAGTAATTCCTGCGTTATCAGAGTCCCATCCTTTATTTGGATATGTAAAATTACATATAAATACATATACATCAAGTATTATATATTAGGAAGTAATTCTTGATATTACTATTAATAGATGCTGATTTTATTATGTATATCTTTATACTAGTTTGTTATTCTATGTTATCGATTCATGTAGCGTTGTAATAAGGTTTGATTATAAAGAAATAACTAATCCTTATTTAAGAACAAACATCAAAAACTCCATTTTGAAAAAGTTTGACCAAAATGGAGTCCAGGTATACAGTACTTACCTTCTTTAACGATGGCTTTACGCTTACCTAATTACTACATCAAACGGGAGTTGGGGTGTTTTTCGGTTAGAATCAATACGATATTCTCCAAAACGATTTACATGTACGGTTATATAAGGGCTTAAATACGATATTAATTCTTCATTATATTCACACCCACTTTGTATGTAATGATGAAGAATACGAGATAAAGAAAATACATTATAAAAAATGAGACAATTTGCAACTAAATGATTATATTTAATGATTTTCCGTTGCTTTTCTCGATCATTTTCAGTAATAATTCCATCACCGCCAAAGAGTAACCACTTTGTAAAACCATTAAAAGCTTCTGATTTATTTGTAGCGGATTGAATCGTGCTTCTTAATCCAGCATCAGCCATGTATTGTAATAAGAATGTAGTTCTTATCACCCTTCCAAGTTCTCTAAATGCTTGATATAGCTTATTCTTTTTACTATATGTCCCCAATTTATTTAGGATAGTAGACGGTGTTATTTTGCCTGCTTTAATAGACATAGCTACTCTCATCATATCTGGATAATGATTTTGTATGAGTTCCCAATCGATTTCTCCGGAAAAAAGTTCATTAATATGTTCATATACTTCTTCCTTGCTAGGGCGAAATAGCTTCAAGTCCTTCCAATTCCGAATTCTAGGCATCAACTGAATTCCAAGCAAAGCTGATAACCCAAATACCGTTACGCTTTGCCCTTGTGTATCAGAATGGATAATATCAGGTTGTATTTCTACTTTATCATTCATTAAAATATCTAATATATAGACTCCTTCCCATACTCCACAAGGAATAAAGTTACTGAACAAAGCAATATAGGTATCTGAAACATGATAATATCCTATACCACCATATCCACCATAGCGAATATGATTTTCAGACAACAGATTTTGCTCATATAAATCCCACTTCGTTCCATCAGCTGAAGCACTTTTCCCATCACCCCAATATTTTGGTAGATCAAATTGATTATAGGCATTAATAATATATTGAATCGCTTTATCTAAGGCTTCATGTGTTACATGTCGTTGATTAATCCAAGCAATTTGTTTACGATCAAAAGTACTTAAAGAACGAGCTGTTTGAGTTGGTCCTAAATTACAACCATAGCAAAATACATTGGTAATATAGCGATCAACCGCATGATCTTGCTTTGCATCATAACCAGAAATAGGACCAAAAAAGCGAGTCCAATTTAGCCAATGTTCCGTATCAGCTAAAACATCTAATACATTAATAGGTTCTAATCTTTGGTATATATAAGACTCTAGCTCTTTGAGTTGAGGTGGATATTTCCGTTTTACTAGTTTTTTAATTACCACTTCACCATTTTAATACGTACTTGTTTATTATTATGAAATGATGAATCAACGGCCTGTGTAACAGATTGAAGTTCTTGATTCTCCATAAGAATTCCAAACTTCTACTGTTGGTATCGGTAAAAAGGCTTTTTTAGCAATGTGATGAATAATTGTTTGAGGAATATCTAAAAATTGTGGGAAAAACCCTAGTTTTTGTACGACTTTTATTAACACTAACAACCCCAATTGCTGAACATTTCCCCTTGATTTACATTCAGCCCATTGTATTTCTGCATGTAGCGGTGTATAGGATTCTTCTAAATCCTGTTCTGATAGATTGTGTTTTATTCTAGGATAAATGGTATCTTGAATGCTTGGCATGATTAACCCCTTATTATAATTTTATAATTCTAAATCATTTATATAATAAAACAGGAACCTATCTTATTTCCTGATAGGTTCCTTCCTTAAATGGAAAAAAAATTCAGTCGTGGCGGGTTATTCTTTGAATCGTTTCCGTACCCCTTCTACCGTGATCTAATCTCGAAGTTTCCATCAATAAAAAAGGAACTGACATAGGTCAGCTCCAATCCTAAGCTAACACACCCGTTAATTTAAGTACATTTATTCACAAAAGTGTAACACTTGACAAACTTCTTGTGAAAAATAAAGAATTGCCGAAACAACTTCATTTTTTAATTTGTGAATAAATAGTATTCAATTTTTTCTTCGCTAGTTTGAATATCTTTAATTTTTATTTGGTAGGTAACCATGTTACTATTGCGGTATTTACCTTCTTAGCGCAACAGCTGGCTCAGTATGAATAAGCTTATGACTTGCTATTATGCTTATTACGATGATAACAATAACTGTCACAAGAATAGAAAGCATCATTTGAGGTATCGTGATAACTAGGCTTAACCCAAAAGTAATACTTACAAGATAGACGCAACTGATTAAGACAGCATTAAAAACAGCTGCCATTCCCGATAACAACATATTTTCGCAGGTTATCATTCTTCGTATTGTACCTTTACTAAAACCTAGTGCAGATAACAGTCCTAATTCCCTATATCTCGAATTTTGTAATTTAACAAGCAGAATAACACTGATAAAGAGACCAATTGCTAAAATCAAAATAGATACTACTAAGAACAGACGGCTAAGGCTGTTAAAGGTATTTTGTAAGGCTGCAATTTCGCTTGAAACATTTTTACTGTCTATATCTTTTGCCTTCAGCATTTCACTCACAGAAACAATATCATCAAAACTTGTCACATCATAACTAATTGAATAACATTTTTTATCCTTATTATTCTTATAAAACTTCTGTTCAACATCACTGCTTACAATGAAATCATCATAGCCAGCATTAAAGATACCGCTTATCTTCAACTTGTACTCTTTTCCTTCATACTTTAATGTGAGTTTTTGACCAATTAAACCTTTGAAATTATTATTGAATTTTTTCGCAAGGCTTGGCGTAAGGGATATTTCATTAGCTCCTCTTTTTGGCATAGTTCCATAAGACATGCTTTCGGTAGCCTTTGGCGTTGGATATTTCTCAATCATTGTTTCAGATTTATCTTCTATGCTTAAAGACACATTATCAATTTTGTATTGATAATAAACATTTTCGATACGCTGATCAGATTTTAACAGTTGAAAAACTGTTCCGTCATCTTCCCCTTTGATGTAGCCATTGTTAAAGGCGGTGTTTTTTTCTTTGAAATCAGCAATAGACTGTTCCAGAATATTCCCTGAAGATAAGGACAACATAAAGGCAAGAATGCCGATAGAAATGGCTAAACTGACCAACATGTATCGCATGAAATGTACTTTGAAATTTTTAAGTCCTCTTTTAAAAGCAGAAACTCTTGCAGTCGGATTAAATGTAACCTTATGTTCGCTTTTTTCAGTGCCTTTAACCACTTTATTATCAGCAACAATTCTACCATTTTCGATAGACATTACCTCATCAGCGAAGTCACAGTTTTTTTGATCGTGTGTGATGACTATGACTAAACAGTCTTTTGATATTTCTTTCAAAATTTTCATTATTTCCGTTGAATTGCTACGGTCTAACGCTCCAGTTGGTTCATCTGCCAAGATAATTGATGGATTGCTAATTAACGCTCTTGCGATGGCAACTCTTTGCTTTTGACCACCTGAAAGATTTTCTATATTTTCATTTGCCTTTGATGACAATCCAAGTTGATTTAAAAGTTTCTCAGCATTATTGATGTATTCTGCTTTCCCCACAGGATGTAACTCTGAGGAAAGCAAGATATTTTCAAGCACGGTATGTCCACTTAAAAGATGATAGTTTTGAAAAACAAAGCCGATATTGTCTCTTCGATATGCACAAAGCTCATCTACTTTCATTCTACTAATTGATGTATCGCCTACGGATATTTCACCGTCATAGGTGCTGTCAAAGCCAGCAAGCATATTAAGAAGCGTACTTTTACCGCTACCTGAAGCACCTACAAGGCATATAAGTCCTTTGCTTGGAAAATCAAAACTCATATTGTCAAAAATAAGTGTTTCATCATACTTTTTTGTAAGATTTTTTATCTGTATCATTATCGATCACCAGTCCTAAGCGCTGTGGATACATTGACTTTAACAAAAGTAGAGATAGTTACTCCAAATGCCACAACTGCAACTCCCACTAACAAAAGTACACCTGTGAACAGCATTTTTGCATTTAAAATATCAACACTAAACTGGGCTTTTGTTACCAAATTGATAAGTGGAGATGTAACAAGCAAGAAAAGAATTGCCGTAGCCATTGCAATGACTGTTTCACTGAAAATGAGTAAGCTTAAATGCTTGTTATTATAACCGCTGATCTTATAAATGGCATATTCTCTTTTTCTCATAATGCCTGTAATAAGAAAGATCGCCATTACCATCACACCTGATAAAAGAGTAATACTAAGGCTTGCAGATTCAGTTTGTTCGGTCGTTTGTGCATTAAGTCTTACAATGTCCTCAACTCGTTCAAAATCGCCAATAGGAACGATACCTTTTGAATTTAACTCATCTTTAATAGAAATCATATCTGCTGGAGTTTTTGCACGAATGATAAAACCCATCTTTTCAGAACGGATTTCCGCTTGTTTTCTCATTTCACCGAGTGCAGTTTTACTAAAAAAGAAAGCATCATCAATGTATTGTTCCATCGTCTTTCCTTCATATTCATATACTAAATTTGCATCAATTACACCAACGATCTTTGCCTTTATTGAAACGTCTTTTAATAAAGGTTCACCACTTTCCAGATTATACATGGAACTATTGAAGGTGATCTCTTTTCCAATTGCTTGTTCATTATCGATACCTAATTTTTTCACAAAGCTTTCAGGAACAACAACCTCATTACTGTTTCCCATAGGCATTTTACCCGATAAAAGTTTGTTAATGTGAGGTACGCTACCAGTACTTTCAACTTTGTATTCTTTTCCATCAACATTGACATTTATATTCTTAATATTGTCTGGTATAAGCACTCCAAATCCAACTCGCTTATCATTTACAAATTGTTCATATAATCCACCTATGTTCTGTGTTACATCTGCCTTTGGTCCCTCATCGTTATTTCCCTCTGTACCGCTTGCACTTGTAAAATTATCAACTACGGTAATGTTCAATATTCCTTTATCATAAGTATCCAATAATTTATCAAACGCTGCCTGACTGCTGTTGTTAATTACACCATTCACTGTTGTAAGCAATAGGATCGCCGCAACCATAAGAGAGAGAGTTGCTACCGCAAAACGCCCAAATTTACTTTTTATATTAGATTTTGCAAGTGACAAAGAATTTTCCAGCGATAACTTAGGACGATTTTTCATTGTAAGTGTAGGCGTTTTTGTAAATGGAATTTCTGACTTTGAAATAAGCTTGCCCTTATCCAGTTCAAATATATGATCCTCTTCAGAAATTAAAGATGTATCATGGGTTACAACAATAACTGTTCGATTTTTAGAAATAGCTCTTAAAATATCCATTGTTATTTTTGCGTTTTTTCCGTCTAAAGCACTTGTGGGTTCGTCAGCAATAATGACTTTTGGATTTTTCATAAGTTCTCGTGCAATGGCAACACGCTGTTTTTGACCACCTGAAAGTTTTTTCACCTTTGTGTGTGCTAAGTTAAAGATCTTTAGATCTTTAAGGATTTTTTCAGCATTTTCTATATTTTTTTCACCTTTTAGATACTCTGACAACAGTACATTGTCTAAAACCGTAGCATCCTCAATTAAGTTAAAATCCTGCCATACAAAGCCAAATATGTTGTTGTAAAAATAACTTTTTTCATTGGCAGATAAATCTTTTATATTTTTACCGCGATACAGTACCTCTCCATCAAATTCTTGTTCCATACCACTCATGATTTTAAGAAGTGTGGTTTTACCACTGCCTGAAGAACCAACAATAAAGTTCAGTCCTTTGTTGATATTCATTGAGACGTTGTATAAAGCGAATTCACTTTTATACTGCTTCGATACATTTTTTATTTCAAACATTAACTTTATCCTCCATCAATTTATTTCTTCACAAGTGATAAAACTTCTTGATACTATTTTAATTAACTGTACAACGAAACTTCCCACTTGATTGGATAGTGTCATTTTACAGCAACCGATGTTAAATCCCTGTTAAGAAAATGCAAATATGCACAAAAAAATACAGAGCTTTAAAATATGAGGGTCATCCTCTATTCAAAGCTCTGTATTTACATTTTGCTTGATTTCATTTTATTTAGCGTTACCGTAAAGCAAGTACCACATGTTTCGTTGTCACTTACAGTAATAGTGCCTTTATGCTTTTTAACGATGGTTTCTACAATCGAAAGCCCCAAGCCTGCTCCGCCCATTTCACGGGAACGAGATTTATCAACACGATAAAATGGTTCAAAAATATTTTTCTTATCGATTTCAGAAATGCCTATACCTGTATCCTTTACAGTGATTAAAACCTTTTCAGCAGATCTACCCGATACTCCAATAGTGACGCTTCCACCATTCACATTATATTTTATACCGTTTTCAACAAGGTTATAAAACGCACGGTAAAGTAAATCTATATTCCCATGAATAACGCTGTTATCACCATTCAAAGACAATTGGACATTCTTTTCTTTAGCAATACCAGAAAGCTCGAAGATAATATCTTCAAATAAGTCTTCCGTAGTAATATTATTCTGTTGGATTATTTCATCCATATTGCTCATATCTAAAAGATTACCTACCAAACCTCTTAATCTGCTTGTCTGTTTTTCAATAACCGTAATAAGGGTGTGATACTCCGCCCTTGTGTGTTCATTTTTCTTTTTAAACACATCCACCTTTGTTTGCAAAACCGTAAGGGGGGTTCTAAGCTCATGTGCTGCACTTGCTGAAAACCGTTGTTGCATTTCAAAAGCAGCGTTTAGCTGATCAGTCATATTATTAAAGGACCCTGTAAGTTCCGCTATTTCATCTTTAGTAGGTGGTACGTCCAATGCCCTGGAAAGATTATGGGCATTGATGCTTTTGACTTGTTCGTTTAGATGCTTAAGTGGTTTCAAAGCCTTTCCAGATAAATAATATGTTAAGCCTCCACCAGCCAAAATGATAATCATTGCATATAGGATACTTTCCATACGGAAATTTACTTCTGCGTAATTTACATCTTGGTTCATATCCAATGGTGGGTATCCGTTGATTCCTTCTGCACCAACGATTCCCTCCTCAACAATAGTTTCTTCCTCACCAACGGTTTTAGCAGGTGTCATTTGAGTAGCCTCAATGGTTTCTGCCATTCTGTTGGCAGAAAAATTGAGAATAAATGTAAGTCCAATGCAGCATACTGCCAAAAGTACAGAAATAATTAAAGTGAGTCGCCAACGGAGCGATAGTTTTTTAATCATCATTTTTATCACCTTTTTGAGTAATAAAATACCCTTGGCCAATTCTTGTTTCAATCGGATCATAATTTAGAATTTCTTTCAACTTTTTCCTTAATGTTGCAATGTGGACACGAATAGCACCGCTAAAGCTATCTGCATTTTGATCCCAAATATGTTCAATCATTTCTTCTTGGCTTATGACTCTGTCTTTATTGAGTAAAAAATATTCAAGTAAAGCAAATTCTTTTTTTGTAAGGGAAAGTTTCTCATTACATACAAAAGCAATGCGCTTTGATAAATCTATGTTGATATCTCCACAGGAAACAAGACTGCTTTCCTGGATAAATCTCCTCCTTAACAATCCTCGAATTCTGGCTTCCAATTCTGCAAAATCAAAAGGTTTTGCAAGATAATCATTCGCTCCAAAGTCCAAACCTTTTACTTTATCGTTCACACTATTTCTTGCACTTAATATCAGTACCTTTAGTTCTGGCTTTTCATCTCTTATTTTTTCTAGGACCTCCAACCCATCCATTTTAGGTAGATTAAGATCCAGAACAACCAAATCATAATTTTCTATATATAAAAGTTCATACGCATCTTCGCCGTTATCACAGGTCTCCACCACATATCCATCTATTTCAAGCCCCTCTTTAATGGAGTGCTGTAAATCAAGTTCATCTTCCACAATGAGAATTCTCATTTTTAAAATCACCTCGTTTTTTAGTATACGCAAGCCAATGTTAAATCTTTGTTAAGATTCATGGCTTTACC
>NZ_JBFPJI010000075.1:0-13911 GCF_040838205.1 Bacillus sp. S4 | reverse complement strand
AACCAGCGCATGACGGAGTCAAAGTCCGTTGCCTTACCGCTTGGCTATAGCCCATTAATATTTACTAGTATGGTTATCTTTTCAAAAAAATAAACCCTTTCAGGTTATTTTAAAGAAAATGGTGGAGGGGGGCAGATTCGAACTGCCGAACCCGAAGGAGCGGATTTACAGTCCGCCGCGTTTAGCCACTTCGCTACCCCTCCGACATTTAAAAATATATGGTGGAGGATGACGGGATCGAACCGCCGACCCCCTGCTTGTAAGGCAGGTGCTCTCCCAGCTGAGCTAATCCTCCAAAAGTGATGACCCGTACGGGATTCGAACCCGTGTTACCGCCGTGAAAGGGCGGTGTCTTAACCACTTGACCAACGGGCCGTTAAATTAAATATAGCGGCGGAGGGGATCGAACCCCCGACCTCACGGGTATGAACCGTACGCTCTAGCCAGCTGAGCTACACCGCCATGTCGTCGTATTTAACGGACAATTAGTATCTTACATCAGATATGTTTTAAAGTCAACACATCTCAAAAACTTTTTTAAAAATATATTCTCTCACATAAAAAAGTACCCGAGTAATCACTCTGGGTACCTCTCTATATGTTAAGAATTAAACGGACTTATTATCCGCGACGTGCGCCACGGCCACCACGTTTAGATTCTGTGTTACGCTTTAAAGAAGTTAAACGATCTTCACTATCTTTTAAAAAGCGTGCCATCTTTTGCTCAAATGTTTCTTTTGGAGCTCGTTCGTTACCGCCACCGCGGTTATCTCTGTTGGAAGAACGATTATTATTACGTTGTGGACGTCCAGAACGTTGTTGATCACCACCACGTTGGTATTCACCACGTGGACGATCTCCTTCTGTTTTTTCACGTTCTTTCGCTTTCTTAATAGATAGGCCAATTTTGCCATCTTTTTCAACATTGATAACTTTTACTTCTACTTGGTCGCCTACTTTTAAGTGATCGTTAATATCTTTCACATAATTATCAGCAACTTCACTAATATGAACAAGACCTGTTAAGCCTTCTGGCAGCTCCACAAAAGCCCCAAAATTTGTAATACCTGTTACTTTACCCTGTAACTTGCTGCCTACCTCGATTGACATAAAAAAAATGCTCCTCCTTAGTGGTTAAAAAGTCAAATTTTACTTTATTATATATAATCCTAAAATACAGTGTCAATAAGACATACTCTACTTAGAAACAGGAAAAATTATCTCCCCTTTTCCGGAGAAGAAATAATCCCTTCTAGCAATCTTTAAAACGTACTCTTCATCATTCAACTTTTGAACTTCATCTTTTAGATTCTTTTCTTTTTTCGTTAATGAATCCAGTTCTTTTTTCATGTCCTTAACTTTCGCTTCTTTTGCTTTAATGGAACTGTTTTGTTGATAAAACGTCACACTAATACTAGCAATAATTGTAAAAGCAAAGACAAGAAAAACCGCTAAACGGCGATAAAGTCGCTTCCTGTTCTCATCCGTTTGTATTATATGTTCTTTAACAGGATTTGGACTCTGTTTTTCGATTGTTCTTTGTCTCAGTTCCCTCATTTCCGAGGTCCCCCTAACTTCTTTTTTATACGCACCCATAATTGGAAGATATGTCCCTTCAATTTTGCTACATATTGCAGGAACCCTACATGCTTCATTATAAAAAGTTTAACACGATTAGGGAGAAGTTTCCATATGAGCGAAGCAATAAACCGAACAGGCGAGAAAAAAACTTTCCATATGAAAAGTAATATCCAAATCACCATTTTCCATAACACATGTCCAATTGAAAGCAGTATACGAAATAAGAATAATATAAATGCAATAAATAGCTGTGCTATAATAATAACAGGTTTTATCATGAGTAGCTGTATAATTCGAACAAAAAATTGTGTTGTTTGTACAAAAATATAGATGAGAAAATTTAACATCTTCATGTATAGTGCTTTCAATAAGCTTTGATATGCTGCAAAACCACATAGTAACGCCAAAAATACATATATACGTAGTTCAGCTTCATTTACACGCAGTAATACATAAAAAACGAATAATGCTTGGACAATCCAAAATAGTATATCATGTATAAATACAAGCCAGCGTTTACGCTCTTGGCGTTTTAAAAACCGTTGGTATGTATCTAAAGAAGCACCAATCCAAGCACCCATTCCAATCATTGAAAGCATTGTATACAACTGAATTGTTAGGCTCATTTAAACAACTTACTAAAGAAGCCTTTAGTTTTCTCCCCTTGGTTCTCATCAATATACAGCATTTCATGAACTTTCCCTTTAATTGATACAACACCCTTTTCTACATCTAAATTCTTCATTTGCAAATTTTGACCACGAATTGTTAAAAAACCCATTACAGTCTCAAGTAAAAACTCTTCGCTATCAAAACTCTCTACTTGCTTTACACCAGTAATATCGATTACACGCCTGCCACGCATGATAATATCATGCTCTACAGAAACATTTTGTTGATTAGAAGACATAGGTGAGTAACCATTATTCACGAAAATCCCCCCATAGCTTTATACTAGCTAATAGTAATGTATGAGGGGCTAACCTATTTTAGAACAAGCCTTCTTCCGCTTTCACTTTTTCCTCACGAACGAGACTATACATGTTTGCTGCATCTTCTTTTTTAGTTGTTTCTTTCAATTCATTTACTTTCACAGTTACTATTTTTTGCCCGAAACGAATTGTTAATTCATCCTCTACCTTCACATCTGAACTCGCTTTTGCCACTTGGCCATTAATCGAAATTCTTCCTTGGTCAGACACTTCTTTTGCTAATGTTCTTCTTTTAATTAAACGTGATACTTTC
This sequence comes from Bacillus sp. S4, assembly GCF_040838205.1. NCBI lineage: Bacteria > Bacillati > Bacillota > Bacilli > Caryophanales > Bacillaceae > Bacillus > Bacillus sp. S4. Next base: position 11,085 of record NZ_JBFPJI010000075.1, on the reverse strand, counting down.
AAAAATTTATCTAGACGCATATCAAATCCCCCTATTAACGCTCTGTTTGTTTTGCCTCTTCCCATAAAATATCTAACTGTTCTAATGATAAATCTTGCATTTCCTTATTCATTTCAGCTACTTTTGCTTCCATGTATAAAAAGCGAGCCATAAATTTCTCATTAGTTGAACGTAACGCTTCTTCTGGATCTAATTTATAATGACGAGCTATATTAACAAATGCAAATAGTAAATCACCAAATTCACCTAGCATCTTTTTCTCATCCATGTTTACAACTTCTTGTTGGAATTCTTGCCATTCTTCTAAGGCCTTCTCTATCATCGGCTGCACATCAACCCAATCAAATCCAACCTTTCCAGCTTTCTTCTGAATTTCATAAGCACGCATTAGCTGTGGCAAGCTTTTTGGAATACCTTCTAAAACAGATTCTTTCACGAATCCCTTTTCTTGTTTTTTAATTTCTTCCCAATTTGCAATCACTTCATCAGCATTATTTACATCCGTATTCCCAAACACATGCGGATGACGACGAACCATTTTCTCAGCTAAAGTCCGAATAATATCATCTATAGAGAACCAACCTTCATCCTCTCCAATTTGAGCATGAAGCATAACTTGTAATAATATATCACCCAGTTCTTCTACTAAATGATCATCATCCTCTTCATCAATTGCTTCTAGCACTTCATATGCTTCTTCAATTAAGTATTTCTTTAAAGATTGATGAGTTTGTTTTTTATCCCACGGGCAACCATTCGGTCCACGCAGTTCCGCAATAATTGCTCTAAGCACATCAAACTGCTGATACAAAGACGCACGTTCCTTAACCGGGGGTACATATACACTCGTTAAATTATTTAACTCCGTTTCATGATCTAACATGTATAACGGTACCTTTTTTACTTGCTCAAATGAAGTTCCTGCAGCTGTTACGATATACACTTCATAATCATCTGGCAACATCTCCATTAACATCAGTTTCACATCTGAAGCAACGAACGCATCATACACTTGGCAAAAGATTAAATGTTGACGTAATTCTAATTGTCCTCTTTCAAATGATGTAGCATCAATTAATTGGAACCCTTCAATCGGATCAATTTTTAGACTTGCAAACATCGGATCAAGGAAACTTTGTCCACCTTCAATTCGCACTTCAATATTTGCTACTTCTCCTTTTTCCAAAAGTAGCTGAACTGTTCTTTCTGCTACAAGCGGATGACCTGGAACAGCATAAATAATTTCTGCGCCTTTAGCCTGTTCTAGCAATGTATTCGCGATTGTTTCATATACGATTTCAAATGTATCATGTGCCTCATATACATTATCAAAGGCCGTATACTTTATAGCTTCTTTCTCCAATTCTTCTATAACTGGATGTTCCTTTGTTCTAACGAACATATGTTCCGATTCTTTTATCTTTCGATATACACCCATCGTTAACTGATCTAATTCACCAGCACCTAATCCTAAAATAGTAATAATTCCACTCACAACCAGTCACCTCTATCCACTCTTCTTCAATGAACCTTCTTTTTTCTCTTGTTTCATAACGGTTCCTAATTCTTCTTTTGTAAATACACGTAATTTTAAAATTAAAAACATATATGCTAATCCACCGATAGCTACACCTAACAGCGCTTCAAGCGTCGCAACCCCTCTATGTCCTGTATCAATTACTAATCCGGACATTCGCAACATACGCATAAAGATTATTAATACAAACCCCATACCGATACCACTAATAGCTACACCTAACATATTCCGCCTATCAATAAGCGGCTCCGATACAGCTCGCATAAGTAACACACTATTTAGCAAGGCAATTACAATAAGCGCAACTAAAGTTGCAATTGCAGCTCCCTTTACACCAAAATACGGCATTAATATATAGTTTAAAACTAACTTCAAACAACCTCCAAATACAACGAATATTGCTGGTTTTAATGTTTGTCCCACTCCTTGCAAAATAGAAGCAGTTGTAATTGACAATGAACTAAATAAAATAGATAAAGATAAAATCGATAACACATCTGATCCATCACTATTTTCAAACAACATAATATTTGTAGGTTGAATAATACAAGTTAATCCAATAGCAGCTGCAAATCCAATAACAAATGTTATTTTCATTGCTAATTTTACCTTTTCTTGAATAAATGAAAGATCTCCTCTTTCTTTCGCCGCTGTAATAATAGGAATAAGTGACAATGAGAAAGAAGTTGTCACAACAGTACCTAATTGCATAAGCGGGATACTTCTATCATAAACACCTTTTAGTACCTTTGCATTTTCAACTTGCTCTCCCGCGCGAATAAGCAAGGTATAAAAGGAAATAGAATCCGACATTTGTATAAAAATAAGGACTAAATTACTAACACAAATCGCTAATCCCTGCCAAAAAAGGATTCGAATAATCCTTTTTTTACCTCCAATTCTCTTCCAACTTTTAAAGAAAATAGCGTGGAAATCATGACGCATATAAAGTAAAAGTACGATAATCCCAATAAGCCCGCCTGCAATTGAACCTAGCATAGCACCCGCACCAACTGTATATAAATCAAATCCATGAGCAATAAGGAATAGTGATAAAAATACAATAATAGAAACACGAATTGTTTGTTCAATTACTTGCGAAACAGCCGTCGGCATCATATTATTGAATCCTTGAAAATATCCTCTCGCTACAGATAAAAATGGCATTAGTAGGAATGAAAACGAAATAACACGTAATAATTTATCTAAATGTATATCGCCCATAGCCGATGCAATTGTTTCGGCCCCAAAGAATAATGTGAAAAAACCTATAAATCCAATTCCTAATAAAAACCAAAAAGATACACAAATAATTTCTTCTGCTTCTTTTTGTTTTCCTCGTTCTAATCTTTCTGCGACCATTTTTGAAATAATAATGGGAAACCCATAAGTGGCTAAAATTAAACAAAATCCATAAAATGGATAAATTTGTTGGTAAATATAAAAACCAACATCACCCGCTATATTTTGATATGGAATACGGTAAAAAGCGCTTAATACCTTTGTAACAAAACTTGCGATTGTTAATATAATAGCCCCACGCCAAAAGGCTTGGTACTTCTTCGCTTCCATACAAGAAAACTCCTTTTTCTATTCTCACCCCTCGTATTATATCACAAAGAAAAACTGTCTCTCCTTCATATTCCTTACATTCACTGACTTCTTTCAACAGCAAAAATACTCAATGAAAAAAGGTAGCAAAGCGCTACCTTCATTCAATGCTTATATCTCCAAATAGTTAATTTCTCAAATAGAAATATCATAATTAGGAAAGATTGCTACTTATAGAAATTACACTTCACTACTGCTCCATTTGTTTCGCTAAAAAGCTTGCAGCTGTATTTACTGACTTATGCTCTACTTCACTTATAATAGCCTCTTTAGAGAAGATAACAACAGCCCCAATTGGATCCCCATTCGCAACAATCGGGCCAATTGTATAGGAGATGACTTTTTCTGTTACTCCATCAATAATTGAAATTTCACTTTCATCTGTCATAATTACAGACTTGCGCTCTTCCATTGTCTTCTCAATTAAATCGCCAACACTTTTATTTAAGTATTCTTTTTTAGATACGCCTGCTACTGCGATAATAGAATCACGATCGCATACAAGCACATTATGTCCTAAGCTATCATATAAAGCTTCCGTATATTCTTTTGCAAAATTACCTAGTTCACTAATCGGAGAATATTTCTTTAAAATGACTTCTCCATCGCGATCAACAAATATTTCTAGTGGGTCCCCTTCTCGAATACGTAAAGTTCTACGAATTTCCTTTGGGATTACTACCCTGCCTAAATCATCAATTCGACGTACGATTCCAGTTGCTTTCATTCTATGCTGCCTCACTTTCTACTGATGATCAAAGTGGTGAATTTACCTGTTCATGTAAAAATCACCAACTATTAAACATAGTATTTTACACATTAGTTCTTCTATGCACGTCGAATTGTATTTTTTGTCTTATATTAGGCATTTATTACTTCTTTTTTTACATCTGGTAAGCCTTTTAATAAATTTTCAGCAATTGTTAACCATTTCGATGTCTCTAATCCATTCGTTTTCATCACAATTTTCAATTGTGACCCCTCCATACCAAGACCGATCATACGACCAAAACTACTTCCTAGCATGAATAATTTTCCACCATCTATATTTTGGCTCGCTTGTTCAGAAAACAGGAATGTTACTTCAAACTTATTTTGCTTAATTAACTCAATTTGTTCTTTCATCGCCAACACTTTAATGTTTGCAATTTGTAATAAATAACCAACTTCTTGTGGATAATCACCAAATCTGTCGATCATCTCTTCCTGCAACTCTTCAATATCTTCAATTGCAGAAATACCTCTAAATTGTTTATACATCATAATTTTTTGTTTACTATCTGAAATATACGCATCCGGTAAATATGCGTCTACTTCTAAATCAATTTCAACATTAACGGTATTTTCAACTCCATCTGTCCCTCTACGTTGCTCAATTGCATCTTTTAACATTTGAGAATATAGATCAAATCCGACAGAATCAATAAATCCATGTTGTTCTGCCCCTAACAAATTACCCGCACCACGAATTGATAAGTCTCTCATCGCAATTTTGAAACCAGATCCAAGCTCTGTAAACTCTTTAATTGCCTGCAGACGCCTCTCTGCAACTTCCGATAACACTTTATCACGTTTGTATGCAAAGTAGGCATACGCGACGCGATTAGAACGTCCAACACGCCCACGAAGCTGATACAACTGCGATAATCCCATACGATCTGCATCAAATACAATTAATGTATTTACATTCGGAATATCTACACCCGTCTCGATAATTGTTGTACTTACAAGAACATCATGCTGCCCTTCTAAAAACGATAGCATAACAGACTCTAATTCACCTTCATTCATTTTCCCATGTGCGTATGTTACACGAGCATCTGGAACTAACATCGAAATTTCATCTGCTTTTCTTTCAATATCCTCCACACGGTTATATAGGAAGTAAATTTGACCGCCTCTTGCCAACTCTCGCTCTATCGCTTCTCTCATTAACGCCGGATTATACTCTACTACATATGTTTGTACTGGGAAACGATTCTCTGGTGGTGTCTCAATAACAGATAAATCGCGCACACCAAGCATAGACATATGAAGTGTACGTGGAATCGGAGTTGCCGTTAATGTTAACACGTCAACATTTGCTTTCAATTGTTTAATTTTTTCTTTATGTGTAACGCCGAATCTTTGTTCTTCATCAATAATAAGAAGTCCTAAATCTTTATACGTAACATCTTTAGATAAAATACGATGTGTTCCGATTACAATATCCACCGTTCCATCTTTTAAACCTTTAATCGTTTCATTTTGTTGTTTTCGTGTGCGGAATCTACTTAGTAACCCTATATTAATCGGGTAATCTTGAAAACGCTCTCGAATTGTTTCATAGTGTTGTTGTGCAAGGATTGTTGTCGGTACTAAAATCGCAACTTGTTTTTCATCCATAATTGCTTTAAATGCCGCACGAATAGCTACTTCAGTCTTTCCATATCCTACGTCGCCACAAAGAAGCCTATCCATCGGACGTCCGCGTTCCATATCTTTCTTAATCTCTTCAATAGAACGTAATTGATCCTCTGTCTCTTGATATGGGAAAGAGGATTCAAATTCCTGTTGTTCTGCCGTATCTGGTGTATATGCATAACCTTTCGAAGCTTCACGCTCGGCATATAATTTAATTAGGTCATCTGCAATGTCTTGTACAGATTTTTCAACTTTCGTTTTGACCTTCTTCCAATCATTTCCGCCTAATTTATAAACTTTTGGATCCTTACCTTCAGACCCTACGTATTTTTGCACTTGATCAATTTGTTCAATTGGAACGTATAACTTATCATTACCTTGATATTTAATATTTAAATAATCTTTATGAACACCATTAATCTCTAATGTCTCAATACCTAAAAATTTACCTATACCATGATTTACATGAACTACATGGTCTCCAACTTTTAATTCCGAATAACTTTTAATACGTTCAGCGTTAGATAACTTTTGCTTACGTTGTGATTTTTTAACCTTCTTATGAAAAAGCTCTTTTTCAGTAATGACAACAAACTTTTGCATCGGCATTTCAAAGCCTGCATGTAAATCACCTACAGCAATTTGTAACCTTCCAGGCAATAAGACATCTGTGGCCTCTACAATGTCTGCATCAATATCATAATCACTTAAAATATGTTGTAGTTTTTTTACGCGTTCCCCATCTGTTCCAAGCACAACGGTCGTAAAATGCCCTTCATTCCATCTATCAATTTCAGTTTTTAACAACTGCATCTGTCCGTGGAAATCTTGCATCGTTTTACATGTCACATTCACAATGTTTTGAGGATGTGTGTGTGCTATATGGCGTAAGAATAACGTTAAATATACAAAACTTCTTTTTTTATTATGAAGAAATTCCTCAAATGAGTGGGAGAAAGATAAATCCTGAATAATTGTTCCTTCGCCAAGAAGTGAGATATACCATTCCGCTTCTTCGGTTTCAAGATGTGATGCTGTTTCTTGAATACGGGAAATCTCATCTAAAATTACAACACCGTTTTCTGGTAAATAATCTATCAGACTAGCAGGTTCTTTATAGAAAATAGATAAATATTTAAACATTTGTTCTATACTTTGCCCGTTTTTCAACATTTCAATTTCATGACTAACCGTCTCAAGCACAGCAGTCTTTAATTTATCATCGGAAAGCTTTTGCATCGTCTTAGTCAAACCTTCTTCAAGATGCTTAATTCCCGATTTCAATTCTTCCTGTGAAAATAAAAACTCTGTTGCCGGACCAAACCGAACACTTTCCCTTTTATCTTGAGAGCGCTGTTCTTCCACATCAAATAATCGAATAGAATCAACCTGTGTATCAAAGAATTCAATACGAAATGGTAATTCTTCAGTTAATGGGTAAATATCTAATATTCCCCCGCGCAAACTAAACTCTCCTGGAGCTTCTACCATCGACTTACGCTCGTAGCCAATATGATGTAAGGTATGCAAGAGTGCATCTAAATCAATCTCTTGCCCTAGATTGATTTCAATTTGCCTTTGCTTCCATAATTCTTTTATCGGTAAAAACCTACGCAGCCCTGCAACTGGCGCTACAATAATCCCATTCTCTCCCGCCGCTAAGCGATTTAACACTTCAATACGCTGCGCCTTCAATTCTGGACTTGCAACACCAACTTCCGATGCTATCAATTCATTTACCGGATATAGCCAAACATCTTTTTCACCAAGTAACGCCACTAAATCTTCATGTACTTTTTGTGCTTGGTATAAATTGTGCGTCACAATAAGTTGTGATTGCTTTGTTTTTTTATATAAAGCTGCCATTAATAATGAACGAGAGGATGTTGCCATACCCGATACAAGTTGTTCCTTCAACCCATCTTCTAGCCCATTAATAACCGATTGTATTTCTTCATTTTTATAAAATTGCTCTAATAAACCTATCATTTTCAAAACTCCTCTCAACATAAAGAGCAAGTTACTATATTTTATGCAAATATTTTGGAAAAAGAAAACAGAAAAATGCTTTGGACATGCCAAAGCGACAACATTTTATTGCAGAAATTTTTCATATTCATAATACTCAGGATAAGATGCGAGCGTTTCTTGACACGATTCACAAATCGTTTTTATATATATATTTCCATTCTCATGAAAATGAATCATATCCACTACTTCTTGCTCTGTTAGTTGAAACAAAACGTCGCTATATACTTTTTCTGCGATAATGGAGCCCACATTACTTCCGCAATGTCTACAGTAATAATAACCTTCCATACTAGCCTCCTAAATATCCAATTGCTACTAGTATGGGATAAAACAAAATAAAATATTCCAGATTGTGCGCTTAACTATTAAAAGTATTCATGATTTGGAGAAAAGGTTTATTTAACCATTCCTCACATGCATCTGCTGCATTTTCAATGGATTGATTAACGCCAGATATTTCTTCAGATGTAAAACGTCCTAATACGTAATCCACTACTTTCATCCCATTTTTCGGACGATCGATTCCCATACGGATACGTTGAAATTCTTGTGTTCCTAAATGTGAAATTGTTGATTTCACACCATTATGTCCACCCGCACTACCTTTCATGCGAAGGCGTAACTTACCTACAGGAATATCTAAATCATCGTACATAACAATGAAGTCCTCAACATCAATTTTATAATAATCCATGAGCGGACGGATACTTTCCCCAGATAAATTCATATATGTAAGTGGCTTTAGTAAGATTACTTTTTCCCCATTAACAAAGCCAGCGCCAAATACTCCTTTAAACTTTTGTTCATTCAAAGAAATACTCCAACGCTTTGCAAGTTCATCGATCGCCATAAATCCAATATTATGCCTTGTTAATTCATATTCTCTACCTGGGTTCCCAAGTCCTACTATTAATTTCATTCTTGTACCACTACTTTCTTTTTTCGATACGAAAAGACGTAACCAAGCTTGGTTACGTCTCATTCTATCCAATTAATTGAATAATACACTTACAGATTCTTCTTCGTATACACGAATGATTGCTTCTCCGATTAATGGAGCAACTGAAAGTTCATGTACTTTATCAATTTTCTTCTCTTCTGGTAATACAATAGAGTTCGTTACAACTAACTCTTTAATATTCGAATTTTGAATACGCTCAATTGCTGGGCCAGATAATACTGGGTGTGTACAGCAAGCATATACTTCAGAAGCACCGTTCTCAACAAGAGCGTTTGCCGCTAATGTAATTGTACCAGCTGTATCAATGATGTCATCAATTAAAATTGCTGTTTTGCCTTCAATGTTACCGATAATGTTCATTACCTCCGATACATTCGGACGAGGACGACGCTTATCAATAATAGCGATTGGCGCTTTTAGGCGATCCGCCATTTTTCTAGCACGCGTTACACCACCGTGATCAGGAGATACGATTACGATATCTTTAAGGCCTTTTGCTTCAAAGTAATCTGAAAGAATCGGTACACCCATTAAGTGGTCGATCGGGATATCAAAGAATCCTTGAATTTGTGGAGCATGTAAATCTAGAGTGATTACACGAGTTGCACCTGCTGTTTCAAGCAAGTTTGCTACAAGTTTCGATGTAATTGGTTCACGAGAACGCGCTTTACGGTCTTGACGCGCATAACCATAGTAAGGAATAACAATATTAATTGTTTTTGCAGATGCACGTTTCAATGCATCAATCATAATAAGTAATTCCATGATATGTTCGTTTACTGGGAAGCTTGTAGATTGAATAATGAATACATCGCAACCACGGATACTTTCTTCAATGTTAATTTGAACTTCTCCATCACTAAAACGATCAACAGAACATTTTCCTAGTCCTACTCCAATATGCTTTGCGATTTGCTCAGCAAGTTCCTTATTAGAGTTTAAAGAGAATACTTTCAAATTAGAATTTAGATATTGAGTCGACATCTAGATTAACCCTCCACATTATGATTTTTTCTTATTCAGCAATTGATCAACATAGTCTTCTTTGTTAACTTGACGTGCACGTGCTACTGATAATGCTTTTGATGGAACATTCTCTGTTATTGTAGAGCCTGCTGCCACATAAGCACCATCTTCAACTGTTACAGGAGCAACAAGGTTTGAATTACATCCAATAAATACCCCGTTACCAATTACAGTTTTAAATTTATTCTTGCCGTCGTAGTTCACCGTAATTGAACCACAACCAAGATTCACGTCTTCTCCAACTTGTGCATCCCCGATATAACTTAAGTGTGAAGCTTTACTTCTATTACCAAAAACAGTTTTTTTGATTTCTACGAAGTTTCCAACGCGCACTTCATCTCCAATAACTGAATCTGGGCGAATATGTGCAAATGGACCAACCGATACTTCTGTACCAAGTTTGCTGTCATGTACAGTAGATTGACGAATTACCGTACGATCTCCAATTTCACTATCGCGAATTACTGTATGCGGTCCAATTTCACAATCCGAACCAATTACAGTGTTACCCTCAATAACCGTTCCTGGGTGAAGAACTGTATCACTACCAATAATTGCATCCGCAGAAATGTATGTGTTACTTGGATCAATAATTGTAACACCATTTACCATGTTCTTTCGGTTGATACGATTTTTCATAATAATTTCCGCTTGCGATAGAGCGACTCTGTCGTTAACACCTAACGTTTCATCGAAGTGCTCTGTTTGATAAGCTGATACAATATGACCCTCATTTTTTAAAATTTCAATAACGTCCGGAAGGTAATATTCGCCCTGTACATTATCATTTGAAACTTTAGAAAGTGAAGCAAATAAAGCTTTATTATCAAAACAATACGTACCTGTATTGATTTCTTTAATAGCTAATTCTTTTTCATTTGCATCCTTATGCTCAACAATCTTTTCAACATGACCATTCTCATTACGAACGATACGGCCATATCCAGCAGGCTCTTCTATGTACGCTGTTAGTACCGTCGCCATTGCTCCCGCTTCTTCGTGTTGCTGAAGCAATGCTTCCATCGTTTCAGCAGTTATTAGAGGTGTATCACCACAAATAACTAAAGTTGTTCCTTCTTCATTTGCAAGTACACTTGCAGCTTGATCGACAGCATGAGCTGTACCAAGTTGTTCTGCTTGTAATGCAAACTCACTTACATTTCCTAGCTGTTCTTGTACCTTTTCAGCACCATGTCCAACGACTGTTACAAGTTTCTGCAATCCTAATTGAGATACTTCATTGACTACATGTTGTACCATTGGTTTTCCACATACAGGATGCAGCACTTTGTATAGCTTGGACTTCATACGTGTGCCTTTACCTGCAGCTAGAATCACTGCAAATCTGTTTGACATATAGACCCTCCATCGCAACCTATTTATCCATTAACGATATTATCCTAAATCATCATATATTTCAAGAAACACATTATAACTATTAAATTTTACCATAATTCTTATAAGATGTTTTACTCTTTAGTATCTTTTTTAAGGAATAAGCTATACTATTTTAAAT
>NZ_JBFPJI010000074.1:0-14162 GCF_040838205.1 Bacillus sp. S4 | reverse complement strand
GAATATATATGATTCGCGGAGTACATTCATTATCATTTGGGATCAACAGATAAACAATGAGTTTGCAGATTTACTAATGTTAGGAATACGTAATATTGTTATAGCACCAGTAACCCCACAAGTGGTACTAGAGGAAGTGAATAAGAGTTTATATCAACTTTCTTTAGTGCGGCAAGTAGGTTTACAACAAGAATTGCTTCAAACGATGTTTGATTTTCAAAATGATTTATTATTTATAGTAGAAGATGATGAGATTGTTGATTGTAATACGAATTTTTTACAATTCTTCGGATATGATAATTTATTTACGTATCGCGAACAACATTTAGTGTTTGCAGAACATCTTATTAGAGAGAACGGATATTATTCGACGACTCACGATATAACATGGTTGGATGATACTTTATCAAATGGAAGAAGAATTAAAATGTACAATCATGAAGGAGAAGCATTGACTTTTCTATTACGTGCGATACCATTACCAGAAGACTTATCGCGATTTATAGTAAAATGCACAGAGATTACAGAATTAGATGAAATCTATCAAGAGCAAGAAAGACTTGCAATGATAGATTCATTGACAGAAATATATAATCGTTTGAAATTCCAACAAATATTGGAGAAAGAGTGGGAGAATGTAATACGTAACGATGAAAAAATAGCACTTATTTTGTTTGATATAGATAATTTTAAATCAGTAAATGACACATATGGTCATGATTTTGGCGATTTAGCATTAGTACAGCTTGCAGATCTTATGAAATCTAAAGTTGAAAATCAACATATATTTGCAAGGTGGGGAGGAGAGGAATTTATAATATTAGTGACAAATACGGTAGAAAAAGAAGCCTTTCAAGTTGCGGAGTCATTACGATTTTTTATTGAAACAAAGCAATTCTCTGGAATTTCGAAATTAACAGCGAGTTTTGGAGTTGCGTTACATGAGAATGGGATTACTAAAGAAGAATTAATGCAAAGAGCGGATATTGCATTATATGAAGCAAAAAAAAATGGGAAAAATCAAGTATGTATATATAGAAAAGAAAAAATGTGATTTTTCGCAACAAATTGTTGCGATTTTTTTTTATTACCTGATAATAGAATATGGGGGACCATTTTAAATGAAGTAACGACGGAGGAACAATATGATAAAAAAAATAATGGCTATGGTTTCACTGTCTGCTGTAGTTTGCGGCGGAGTATACTATTTTCTCTATAGTCCAGATCCAAAGGAACAAGCAGTATTAACAACAAAGGTAACGCCTGCTATTGAGTCAGAGATACAAGATAATATAGAAGAAGTACAAAAAATTGATTATGCTAGTATATCTCAAAAGTTAGATCAGTATTTAGTAGGAAAGCAATTTAATGGGACAGTTTTGGTGACAGATAAAGAGCATGTTATATTGAATAAAGGATATGGATATGCTGATGTTCAAAATAAAATAGAAAATACACCTCAAACAAAATATCGTATCGGTTCTATTACGAAAACAGTTGTTGCTACATCCATTCTACAGTTACAAGAACAAGGGAAGTTAAATATCCAAGATAATGTAAATAAATACATTCCTTCATTTCCAGCAGATAAAAACATCACGTTATATCACTTATTAACGCATACATCTGGTTTACCGGAAAATGGGGAAGGAAAGGTTAATGTAGCTTCACGTATAAATTTAATAAATTGGATTGGAAGTCAAAAGTTAGATTTTCCACCAGGAACAGGTTGGAAGTATACGGATTATAATTATATGGTGCTCGCTTATATTATAGAAAATATAACGAAAAAGCCTTTAGGAGATTATATAAAAGAAAATATATTTACAAAGGCAGAGATGCATGAATCAGGTATGGGAAATATGGTGCCTGGAGATAAAAACTTCACGAAGGGTTATGTGAAGAAAGATCAAGAACTTGTACCAGCGCAAAAATTAGGGATGGACTGGTTATATGGCTCTGGTGAGATGTATACGACAGTAGGAGATATGAAGAAATTAGATGAAGCGATTATAAATGGCAAGCTTCTTTCTGAACAAAGTATACAAGCGATGTTTACACCTTCACAAGAAAGAAAATATGCATTTAGCTTTTACATATATCCTGATTTTTTCCATAACCATGGTGTACTATCTGGTTGGAATACGTTTAATAATTTCAATAAAGAAAAAGGAACGTTTGTTATTTTATTTTCAAATGTGAAGAATGGTTTGGATGATGATTTTAATAAGGAATTTCGGAAGATGGTAAATGATTTATTAGAACAAAGGGGATGAGAAGATGGAAAATAAAAATTTATCAATAGGTTTTATTGGTATTGGTGTGATGGGAAAAAGTATGGTTAACCATTTAATGCAAAGTGGTTATAAAGTATATGTATATAATAGAACGAAGGAAAAAGCGGATTCTTTAGTGCAAGAGGGTGCGACTTGGTGTGATACACCGAAAGCGTTAGTAAAGCAAGTTGATGTTGTTATGACGATGGTTGGTTATCCTCATGATGTAGAAGAAGTGTACTTTGGGATAGATGGAATTTTAGAACATGCAAATGAAGGTACGATAGCAATTGACTTTACAACATCGACACCAACATTGGCAAAACGTATTAATGAAGTTGCGAAAAGCAAGAATATATATACATTAGATGCACCAGTATCTGGAGGGGATGTTGGAGCTAAAGAAGCTAGACTAGCAATTATGGTCGGTGGAGAGAACAGAATATATGATATTTGCTTACCTCTATTTGAAAAACTAGGAACAAATATTCAGTTGCAAGGCCCTGCTGGGAGTGGACAACATACAAAAATGTGCAATCAAATTGCAATTGCTTCTAACATGATAGGAGTATGTGAAGCGGTAGCGTATGCGAAAAAGGCGGGACTTAATGCAGATAAAGTATTAGAGAGTATTTCGACAGGAGCTGCAGGTAGCTGGTCATTAAGTAATTTAGCTCCTCGAATGTTAAAAGGAGATTTTGAACCTGGCTTTTATGTAAAGCATTTTATGAAAGATATGAAGATTGCTTTAGATGAAGCTGAAAAATTACAATTACCAGTACCGGGTTTAACCCTAGCGAAGGAATTGTATGAAGAGCTAATCGTAGATGGAAAAGAGAATAGCGGAACACAAGTATTATACAAAAAGTATATAAGGGGGTAAATGAAATGGATCTCCAAAAGTTTGACGAAATGATTGATGCTGTGCAGCGAGCAACTTGTGTACAGATTAATGATAAGCAAAAAGAAGCTTTTAAACAAAAATACGATTTTGGACCAGATTTTGAATATGGAAGAGATGAGAAAGGGCATTATGTTATCCGAACCTCGAAAAAGATGTTAGAGGAAATGGAGTTTTATTTGGCATTGAAATATGATCGGGATGGAATTGCCCTTTATATGCATGCTGAGATTGAAGGGACATGTCATGTATCCGTTAGCTATAGCGAGGATGCACTTCATTTGCAAGAATTGTTTCAATTTCTAGAAGAAAATAAATAAAAAGTCCTCATTTGAGGACTTTTTATTTATTTAGGCAGGCATAATATTTAAGTTGGATAATCTATAGGCTGGAAGCGCGACGGCATCTTTCAATTGGGAATGGAATAACTTGTGCAATGTGATTAGGACCCAACTGTTTCGCGCGAGCATGGCGTAGTATATAAAATGCGCACAGAATAGAAACAGGAATAGCACCATATAAACCAAAAAATAAAGCGCTTACACACGATGCAGCAAAACCTAAAACACCAACTTCTAATTCTTCCATAATAGCTCCTAAAATGACAGGAATAGCTCCGCATATAACTCCTAGTATAAGTGCGATAAGTAAACTCATGATTATCCCCCTCTGTTTGCAATATTCTTTTCCTTCTTATTAGTTGTAGTATATCATACGTAAAACAGAATTTTCAGAAAAAATTCAAAAAAAGTTCAATAAATGTTCAAAAAGTATTCCGAAATGTACTTGATAAAGTGGAATTATGATTCGAGATATTTGATTTAAACAAACGAAAGGGACAAATCATTTTAGTAAATAAAAAATCAGGCTTACTTCAATGTTATGAAATAAGCCTGTTCCATAGGAGGATGTATATATGTAGAGTGAATAAAAGGTTGGAAAAGGGGTTCCAACCTTTTATTCAACTAGCTACCTTAATAAATTGGAACCCAACCTTCTGTTGTAACAAAAATACGAATAGCTACAACTTGGCGATCATCTTGTAAGGTAAAATAGTGTCTTGCATTTTCAGGTACAGATATAAGATCACCAGGCTCAAGTTCAACGTCAAAGAATCGACCATCTTTTCCTTCAATAGCGAAGATGCCATGACCGCTGACAATAAAGCGAACTTCATCGTCAGTATGATGGTGTTCTTTTTGAAAATTAATTAATAACTCGTCAAGGTTAGGTGTGCTATTTGAAAGTGAAATCACATCATATGCTTTATAACCTCTGCGCTCTGAAACATCCGCAATTTCTTTTGAAAACAACGTTAATATTTCAGCTTTATTTTCATCTGTTAGGGAGTAATTTTCTTTTAAATGAGTAGGAAGTTTAGAAATATTCCATTTCTCATATAAAACATCTTCTCCTTGTAGAAAGTTTGATACTTCTACTTCATTCTCAATACGAGTATTTTCCTCATGAATACGAATTTGCGCCATTAGAAACGCCTCCTTGAATTGATAATAATTTTATATGAAATTGGAATAAAAACTCATAAGCTTCTAATCTTTTTTTTGCATCAAAGCTATCACGGCCCCATACGGTAATGCCATGGTTTCGAATTAATACTGCTCCTGAATCTCCTTGTATATGCTTTCGAAATTTCTCTCCAAGCGTTGGGATATGAGCATCATTTTCGATAATAGGAATGTTAATCGTTGCACCTTCTTCCCAAATATCAAGAGCTTTAATAATCTCTTGATTTTGAAGGGTGACTTTATCGCTATACAAATTTGTGATGACATTATTATCAGTTGTATGAACATGAAGTACGCACCCGGCATTCGTACTGTTATAAATATGTGTATGCAATATTGTTTCTGCTGAAGGGCGTAACTCAGTTTCTAAAACGGGAACTCCTTGATGATTTACTAATAGAAAATCATCTGGAGTGGTTTTTGTTTTATCTTTGCCACTTGCTGTAATAAGAAAAGTAAGGGGATCATGACTGACTTTTATAGAAATATTTCCACTTGTTGCTGGAAACCAATTCCGAGTTGTTAATTCTTTTTTTATTTCACTTAAGTCATACCATTGACGAAAAAGTTGTTTCATGATTTCACCTCCAACAAATGTTGTAATTCGACTTGAATATCGTGAAATGTGTTAAAGGATATATAAGCAATATGATTTTCTTCACATTTTGTAATAAGGAAGTCACGGGCAAATACTTTATCTGCTTGTTTTGCTGCTTGTAAATCAGTAATGGAATCTCCTATCACAATATGAAAATCATCTTTAGAGCTTAGTTTCCGAATTAATGATGATTTACAGAGACCACAACTATGCTGACATTGCTCGTCACAAGGGTGCGGCCATTTAACTTCAACAAATTCTCCTGAAAAGTCAGTTGCATTACAATAAATTTGTTCTTTAGGGATTATTTCTTGTAAGAGTGGATAGACGAAGAAATCCATTCCACCTGATATAACGTAAAAGGAAATGTTATTTTCATTAATAAATTGTATGAATTCATGAAAACCTGTACGGATTTCAGCAGTTTCTTGTAAAAACTGAATAATATCATCGTGTAGATTAATAGGTATTAATCGAAATAATTGAGAAACACCTTCTTGAATAGAAAGTTCTTGCGATAAAATTTTTTGCTTTATTTCCTCTGCTGCTGGTGGTGCGAATTTTTCCATAATGGACATGATATTATCGTTATTTGTAATCGTACCATCGAAATCACAAAATACTTGAATACTCATAATTTCACCTCATGAGAAGGATTTCCCCATATTTGTAGTGCGCTATGCAAATTTATTTCATCCACTTCATGGAGTGGTTTACCTTGTAAAGTAGCTTCAATTGCAGCACGGAAAGCTTTGCCACCACCTTGAGCTCCATTTGGATGCCCATGAATCCCGCCACCGGCATTAATAACAACATCCTTACCAAAATCTCGTAGAATAAAGGGAACGAAACCAGGATGAATTCCAGCAGATGGAACAGAAAAACTTTTCTTGAAATAGTGGTCTTCCTCAGTTAATGCTTCTGTAATGAGAAGAGCTTCCTCTTTTTCTAATGCAACGTTGCCGTATGGTGATGGGAATAAAGAGAAATCAGCACCAGCGTAACGTAGTAATTTTCCAAGTAGTAATGGAGAAGAGAACCCGTATAGTTTCGATGACGAATATGCGCCACTTACAGCAGGGTGTGCCATAATAGGAATTGGAATTTCCTCGTCTTCTACAAGTGATTGCAGTACATCTAATCCATAAGAAAATACATTAAATAAAAGAATGTCTGCTCCAGCTACCACCGCACGTTTCGCGTTCTCTTTTAAATCATAAGTTCGCCCTGTTAAATTTACTGCGTATAAAGTTTTATGTCCGTAAGTTTCGTATACAGATTGTAAAACTTCTTTCCCAGATTCAATTCTTTTTGTAAGTGGTGTTAATGAGTTTTCGAATAAAATTTCATCATCTTTTACAATATCTACGCCTCCAATTGCCTGATCGCGTAGTTGAGTTTTTAAATATCCAATATTCCGTCCTATCATCCCTTTAAAAATACTCATTAGAAGAGGGCGATCTTGAACTTGTAACAGGTTTCGAATGCCTTCGATTCCAAATTTTGGTCCAGGAAACTGTTTCTTTAATTCGTCTGAGAATGTTAAATCAATTAGTTTAATTTCTCCATCTAACGAAAGTTTTCCAAATGTTGTTGTCAAAATGGCTGGTAAGTCGGGGCTAAAGTTCAGCGATGGATAATGAATTTTAATGAGTCCACGTGATACTTTTTTGCCAAGGTAAGAGTTAATATGTTCTTGTTCGTCTAACGCTTCAATATGAATGACATTGCCTTTATGTTGTTTTAATTGTTCTTGTAATAAGTGTGGCAAATGAGTCCAAGAGCCAATTGTTAAACCAATTGCAATTTGTTCCGCTTTCTTTTCTAAGTTGTGAGAATCATCGTGGATTAAATATGTCGCTATAATTCCGCTCATTGTTATAACCTCCTAGTTAAATAAAAAAACCTCTCAGCTAAGGAGAGGTTTTTTTACAACCAGCTCCTTATCTGTCAGCGTAACGCTGCGAGAATTAGCACCGTGTCTACAATTGTAGATCGGTTGCCGGGTTTCGTCGGGCTCGTCCCTCCACCTGCTCTTGATAAGAAGTATTTAGAAATGTTTAAATTTTTAAGATAACTGAATTTTGTCAGATATTTTTTATGTTGTCAATGACTTTTTGAAAAAATTTAATTTATCAATTCGATTAATTGCTTCTCGTAATCTATCTTCTGTATGCAAGAGACCAACACGGACATACCCTTCGCCGTGCTCACCAAATCCAACACCAGGAGCAACTGCAACGTGTGCTTTTTCTAGCAAAATATCAGAAAATTGCTCAGATGTATATCCTTCTGGTACAGGAAGCCATGCAAAGAATGATCCGGTTGGAATATCTACATTCCAACCAATTGAGTGACAAGCTGAAATAAGAGCATTTCTCCGAGATTCATAACTATTAACAAGATCTACCACACAAGACTGCGAGCCTAATAGTGCTTCGCGGGCAGCATCTTGAACTGCACCAAAAATACTAACATACATATGATCTTGCAATAGGTTAATTGTTTCGATGACACTTTCATTCCCCACTGCAAAAGCAATACGCCAGCCAGCCATATTGAAAGTTTTTGATAAAGTGTAAATTTCAATTCCTGTATCTTTGGCGCCGTCTGCTTGCAAGAAACTAACAGGCTTTTGACCATCAAATCCGATAGCACCGTAAGCAAAATCATGAACAACTAATATATTATGTTTACTAGCAAAATGAATGGTTTCATCAAAGAATTCTTTTGATGCAGTAGCACCGGTAGGATTATTAGGATAGTTTAAAAACATTAACTTGGATTTCTTGGCAATAGAGTCATCAATTTTTGTATAATCTGGTAAAAAATTATTTTCTGCAATAAGCGGCATTGTTTCAAAGTGCGCTTTTGCTAAAGCAACTCCGGATAAATAATCTGGATAGCCTGGATCTGGAACGAGAATGGTATCACCAGGGTTTGTAAAACAAATTGGTAATTCTACTAATCCAGCCTTTCCACCAAACAAAATAGCAACTTCAGTTTTTGGATTTACTACTACATCATATTCACGTTGATAGAATGTTGCCACGGCTTCTTTTAAGCTTTCATGTCCGCGAAATGGCGGATATTTATGATGAATGGCCTTTTCAGCAGCATCTTGTAAAGCTTTTACGATATGCTGTGGTGTTGGTTGATCTGGATTACCTTGACCTAGATTAATAACATCGTGACCAGCTGCAACGACTTTGTTAACTTTTGCAACAAGTGAAGCGAAAAATTGTGTCGGCAATGATGTTACTACTTCGGAAGGTTGAAAATTTTTCATACTTTTCACCTCTTTTGAAAGTTGTTACAATTCTAGTGACAAATGATATAATCTTTCCAGTATTTTGTAAAGAAAAAATTAGGAATGGGGCGGACAAAATGAAAGTCGCATGTATTCAAATGGATATTGTCTTTGGTGATGTAGAAAAAAATATTGAGAACGCTAAAAATAAAATAAGCGAAGCGATGAAAGAAAGACCAGATGTTATCGTCTTACCAGAATTATGGACAACAGGATATGATTTAACAAGACTTTCTGAAATTGCAGATAGGGATGGATTGGAAACGAAAGAAAAGTTGAAAGAATGGTCGAAACAATATGGTGTACATATTGTTGGTGGTTCCATAGCGAAGCAAACAGAGCAAGGTGTTACAAATACAATGTATGTTGTAAACAATGAAGGGAATCTAGTCAATGAATATAGTAAAGTACATTTATTTCAGCTTATGGATGAACATAAATATTTAGTAGCTGGTAATGAGACAGGTGAATTTAAGCTAGATGATGTAGAGTGCGCTGGCACAATTTGCTATGATATTCGTTTTCCGGAGTGGATGCGTGTTCATACTGCTAAAGGTGCAAAAGTTTTATTTGTTGTAGCAGAATGGCCATTAGTACGTTTAGCGCATTGGCGTTTGCTTTTACAGGCGAGAGCAGTTGAAAACCAGTGTTATGTTGTAGCATGTAATAGAGCAGGAAAGGATCCGAACAATGAGTTTGCAGGTCATTCTTTAATTGTCGATCCTTGGGGTGAAGTTGTAGTAGAGGCAAATGAAGAGGAATTTATTTTATTTGGAGAGCTGAAATTCGAGAAAATTAAAGAGGTTCGCAAAGGAATCCCAGTTTTTGCAGATCGTCGTCCAGAATTATACAAATAAAATGTTGACAAGTGATTTTTATTCTTGGTATAGTCTTCATCATAAAGTTAAAAATTCAAAAAATTATACAACTCTTATCAAGAGCAGGTGGAGGGATTTGGCCCGATGAAGCCCAGCAACCGACCGCAATACCATTGTGAAATGGGGCGTTTATGACGTCAAAAGGCACGGTGCTAATTCCAGCAGAAAGTAAACTTTCTGGCAGATAAGAGGGGAGAAGATAAACTTCAAACCTCTTTCTTTGTGGGAAGAGGTTTTTCTGTGCTAGAAAAACCTCTGAATTAAAAGGGGGAGAAGACGATGGGATATTATTCATTAACAGAAGTAACAGCTGTACACTACGCAAAAGAACATGGATACTTTGATAAGAAAGCGAATGTAATCTGCCATGAAATTGGAGATGGCAATTTAAATTACGTATTCAAATTAGATGATGGAGAGAAGACAATTATATTAAAACAAGCACTTCCATATGCAAAAGTAGTTGGTGAGAGCTGGCCATTGTCAATAAAAAGAGCAACGATTGAAAGTAAAGCACTACAAATTTTCGCGAAGTATGTACCGGAATACGTTCCAGAAGTATACAGTCATGATGAGGAGTTGGCAGTGACAGTAATAGAAGATTTATCAAGGCTAACGATTACAAGAAAAGGATTAATAGACGGAGAAGAGTATCCTCTTTTATCCCAGCATATTGGTCGCTTTCTAGCACATGTTTTATTTTATACTTCAGATTTCGGCGTACGTTCAGAAGAGAAAAGAGTGTTAGATAGTGAATTTGTTAATCCAGATCTTAGTAAAATCACAGAAGATTTAGTGTTTACAGATCCGTTTGGTCATTATGATACGAATGATTATGAGCCAGAGTTACAACTAGCGGTTGATGAACTGTGGAGTGACAAAAATTTAAAATTAAAAGTAGCACAGTATAAGTATAAGTTTTTAACGAGAAAAGAAGCGCTCATTCATGGGGATTTACATACTGGTAGTATATTTTCATCGCCTTCTGAAACGAAAGTAATTGATCCAGAATTTGCAACGTACGGTCCATTTGGATTTGATCTTGGCCAATTTATTGCAAATTTATTATTAAATGCGTTATCGCGTGAAGAGGAAAAAAGAAGTGTGCTATTTTTCCATATCGAGAAAACATGGAGTTATTTTGTAGAAGCTTTTACAAAGCTATGGATTGGAGAAGGTGTAGAAGTATATACGAAAGAGAAACAATGGTTACCAATTATTTTGCAAAATATTTTTAGTGATATTGTTGGATTTGCTGGATGTGAACTGATTCGTAGAACAATTGGTCTAGCACACGTGGCAGATTTAGATGAAATATCAGATAAAGAAAGAAGAATTCAAGCTAAAAAACAAGCACTTTATTTAGGGAAAGAACTATTAAAATATGAATCAAAGAGCGCAGATATACAACTGTTCCGAACATTATTTCAACATACAATTTCAGGAGGCGTAAAGGCATGAGTACAATCATTACTATTCCGAGATCTGTAAGTTGGAAAGGAGATACCATTGCGGTATTAAACCAAACAAAGTTGCCGCATGTCACTGAATACAAAACATTAACGAATGTTGAAGATGTATGGAAAAGTATCATTATGTTAGAAGTACGCGGAGCACCTGCAATTGGGATTGTAGCTGCGTTTGGTTTGGCGCTTGCGGCAAAGAAATATGATGCTACAAATATCGATGAATTTCAAAAGAAGTTTAATAGAGATTGTAACTATTTAGGGACATCACGTCCGACGGCAGTCAATTTATTTTGGGCAATTGATCGCATGAGAGAAGCTATACGAGGGATTTCTACAATAAAAGAAGCACAAAAAATATTAGAAGAGGAAGCACTTCGTATTCAGCAAGAGGATGAAGTGGTGTGCCGAAGTATTGGAGAACATGCTTTAACATGTTTTAAAGACGGTGATAAAATTTTAACAATTTGTAACGCTGGAAGTATTGCAACTGCTAGATATGGAACAGCATTAGCCCCATTTTATATTGGGAAAGAGAAGGGTGTACGTTTACATGCCTATGCGTGTGAAACGAGACCGGTTTTACAAGGTGGTCGTTTAACGACATGGGAATTGAAGCAAGCAGACATTGATGTAACGCTTATTACGGATAATACTGCAGCACATGCAATTCGAACGAAAGAAATTAATGCGATTATTGTAGGAGCAGATCGAATCGTTGAAAACGGTGATACTGCTAATAAAATAGGAACATTAAATTTAGCTATATTAGCAAAGTATTTCGGTATCCCATTTTACGTTGCAGCACCGTTATCTACATTTGATACTACGAAACAAACAGGTGCTGAAATTGTCATTGAAGAAAGAGATGAAACAGAAGTTACGAAAATTTTTGGGAAACAAGTGGCGCCACTTGGAACGCCTGTATTTAACCCTGCATTTGACGTAACACCGCATGGATTAATTACAGGAATTATAACTGAGAAAGGTATTTTACGTGGAGATTATAAGCAAGAAATTACGTCATTATTTGAAAAAACAAGCTAATCACAAATAGCTTGTTTTTTTATGCCTAAGATTCTCTTTTCCTCTTATTTATGTAATGAAGGGAGGAGAGAAAGATGGAAGAGTGGATCAGGATGATAGGTAATGTGGGGTTTCCAATTGTTGTAACGCTATATTTACTACATCGCATTGAAAGTAAATTAGACGGAGTGATTGTTGCAATTGAGAAACTCCCTAAACAATTACTAAAGTAGGAAGATCCTCGCGATAGAAAGAAAAATAAAGTTTGCTCTTCGTGAGCAAACTTTATTTTTCTTATTGAGCAGTATAACCACCATCGATAACAACAGCTTGACCAGTTATGCCTTTTGCCTTTTCACTTGCTAAAAACATAGCATAATCTGCAATTTCTTGTACTTGCAACAAGCGCTTCTGCGGTACAAGAGGATAAATAATATCTTCTAAAACATTTTCAAGTGGTACATTTCGTGTAGTCGCTAAATCCTCTAGTTGATTGCGTACAAGAGGGGTATCGACATAACCAGGGCAAAGGGCATTTACAGTAATACCATGGATAGCACCTTCTAAAGCGGCAACTTTTGTTAATCCAATTACGCCATGTTTTGCGCTATTGTAGGCAGCTTTTCCAGCGAATCCGACAAGGCCGTTAATAGAAGCGACGTTAATAATCCGGCCGTATTTTTGTTTTTTCATAATAGGAAAAGCGTGTTTGATGGCGATAAATGGAGCGATTTGCATTATTTTAATAAGAAGTTCGAATTTCTCAGTTGGAAAATCTTCAATCGGTGAAACATGTTGCATTCCTGCATTGTTAATTAATACATCTAGTGAACCGAAATGACTAACTGTTTGAGAAAGCGTTGCTGTAATTTCTTCTTCAGATGTAACGTCACATTTTAAACCGATAGCTTGAAAGCCTTCTTTTTGTAATTGTTCAGCAGCTTCTTTCGCACGATCTTCAAGGCGATCAGTAATAACAACTTTTGCGCCTTCTTTTGCAAAAGCGTTCCCCATTTCATAACCAATACCACTCGCAGCACCTGTTAAAAAGACAACTCGATTTGTAACCATGATGAAAAACACTCCTTCATAATAAAAGTTCTCTTATTGCTCTATTTAGAGGGGGAACTATGAAATTCCTGCAAACATTTGGAAAAAATCGTTAGCTATCTTGTTTTGCAAAATAGTCTCTGTTATACTATTTTGTAAAGCAAGATACTTACGCTTATCTATCTTGTAAAACAAGATAGTGGGAGGATTTGAATTATGTCGACAAGTCAAATGCTAAAAGGGATTTTAGAAGGTTGCTTACTTGCTATTATTTCTGAAGGTGAAATATATGGTTATGAAATGAGTGAAAAATTAGCGAAATATGGTTTCACAATGGCGAGTGAGGGAAGTATTTATCCGTTATTAATACGAATGCAAAAGGAAGGATTAATAACAAGTGTAATGAAGGAATCTCCATCTGGTCCAAAGCGAAAATATTATACATTAACAGAAAAAGGCGAGGAAGCACTGGATGAATTTATGGGTCGCTGGGAAGCGATGCAAAGTAGTGTAGAACGTCTACTTGAAGGGAAGGGAAGAAGAAAATAATGCTATCAAGTGAAGCGCAAAAGTTTTTGTTAGATATGAGATTATTTTTGACCGCAAAGAGTGTGAAAGAAAGCGATATGGAAAGCTTTTTAGAAGATGCAGAGTTGCATTTAATAGAAGGTGAGAGTGACGGGAAAAGTGTAGAAGAAATTTTGGAAGCTCGCCGAAAGAATATGCCAATGAACTTGTAAAAGTGATGGAAAGGGATAGACAGGAAACGTGGAAGCAAATTGGGTTTACGGTAATGAATATCGTTTCGTTTTGGATTATTGCTTCTATTTTAATAGTTAATAATGGGATTTTACAGATTTCGCTTATTCAGTGTATTGGCTATAGTTTTACATTGATTTTAGCTGTTGTGGGTCCTAATTTTCTGCTTCGTAAAATGACATTTGTAACAAGTTTTACAAAAACGTGGTTTTCCATGTGGTTTTTAGTCATGATTGCGCCAATGTTTTTATTAGGAGCTGTTACGATTTTAGATGTGATATATCCTACAACGATGTTTACGTTGACTCTAGTCCAAAGTTATATATTAGCTGGAGGGATCTTTATCCTCACGGTAGCTATAAATATATATTT